>DATFUQ010000317.1:0-4367 GCA_035260745.1 Lacunisphaera sp.
CAGGTTTCGTCGCTGACCGGCGGCGGAGGTGCTCGCGGTCACCGCCGCTTACGATCCGGAGGATCCGTTCAGCCGGCCCGCCAGGCCGCCGGTCAGCGACGAAACCTGGCCGCCGCGCGTGGGCGTCCCCCGGACGGATCAACTGGAGTTTTTTGGCAACGAGGATGCAGCGAAATTGTTTGCCGGCGCGGTGACGCGGTGGCGGTCGTTGGGCGCGAACATCGTCGAGATCGACTTCGCCCCGTTTCTCGAGACCGCGCGGCTGCTGTATGAGGGGCCGTGGGTGGCCGAGCGCTACGCGGCGATCCGCTCCTTCATCGAGCAGAAACCCGCCGCGCTGCATCCGGTGACGCGCCGGATCATCGAGGGCGCACAGCCGCTCACAGCGGTGGCCGCTTTCGAGGCCGGCCACCGGCTGGCCGCCCTGCGGCGGCGCACCGAGACGGTGTGGGCCGGGATTGACGTGTTCCTCACGCCGACAACCGGCACGATTTATACGGTGGCCGAGGTCGAGGCCGATCCCATCCGGCTTAATAGCAATCTGGGCTATTACACCAATTACATGAATCTGCTGGATTTGTGCGGCATAGCGGTGCCGGCGGGCTTTCTACCCAGCGGTCTGCCGTGGGGTGTGACCCTGGTGGCGCCGGCCTTCTGCGATGACCGGCTCCTGCGACTCGGGGCAAGATTCCTGGGCGAATCCGCTCCGGTCCGCGTGCTGGCTCCGGCCGGGCCGAAAGTGAAACTGGCGGTTTGCGGCGCCCACTTGAGCGGTCTGCCGTTGAACTGGCAGCTGACCGGCCTCGGTGGCCGGCTCGTGCGTGCAACCGTTACCACGCCGGAATATAAGCTCTATGCCCTGCCTGGGACGACCCCGCCCAAACCCGGTCTGGTGCGCGTGACCGGGGGCGGTGCCGCCATCGGCGTCGAGGTGTGGGAATTGCCGGTGGCTGCTTACGGTTTGTTTGTCGCGGGCATCCCGGCGCCGCTCGGCATCGGCACCCTCGCGCTGGAGGATGGCGAGAAGGTGCAGGGATTTCTCTGCGAAGCCGTGGCGGTGCGGGAAGCGCGCGATATCACCAGCTTCGGCGGCTGGCGGGCTTTTCTTGCCGGCCAGCAATGAGCCCACGGCCTTTGCCAAGGTTGCCCCGACAGGTCGGACTTGCCTGCCTGGCACGACAGGAGCTTAGTGACCGCCTCGCCATGCTTCAGTTGATCCACGCCCCAGTCGCGGAACCAGACATCCGATTGCCGGAGGTGGGGTTGCGGATCGAACGGCTCACGATCATGAAGCGGCTCTGGCGCGGCACGGCGGAGGACGGCACGGAGTTCGGCTTCGAGCTGGCGGCGCCACTGGGGCACGGCGACGTGTTCTGGCAGACCGCGGCTGCGCGCTACGTCATCTCGCAGCAGCCGGAACCCGTGGTCGAGGTCTCGCTCGACGTGGCGCCATCCGCGGCGGCCGGCATCGGCTGGGCCATTGGCAATCTGCATCTCGAGCTGTCGGCCGGGCCGGCGCGGCTGCTCGCGCCGGACGAGCCCGCCGTCCGCCAGTTATTGGCGCGGCTCAAGGTGCCTTTTAAACCGACGACCGCCATCTTCCGCCCGGGCCGCTTCGCCCGCGGCGACCTGCCCACCCATGAACTCGGTCCCAGCCACCAACATTGACGCCGCCTGGCTCGTTGGCCTGCTGCAGGCCGGCGATTCGTTCTACCCCACCGGCAGCTTCGCGCACTCGTTCGGCTTGGAGGGCTTGGTGCAGGAAGGCGTGATCCGCGACCGCGCGACGCTGCGGGAATTTCTCTTCCGCTCGGTGCTGCCGTCGCTGCGGCAGTCGGAGCTGCCGCTGGCGGCGCATGCCTGGCAGGCCGTCGCGGCCGGGGATTGGATGCGCGTTGGCGAACTCTGCCGGCTATCGGCGGCGCTCAAGGCCCCGCAGGAAATCCGCACCGCCTCCGCCAACATCGGCCGGCAGCGCGCCGAGCTGACGGCCCTGCTGCACTCCCATCTGCTGGCGCAGGAATATCTCCGCCGCGCAACGGAGGAAGGCTGGCCGCATTCCGCTGCGGTGTCCTCTGCCCTGGAGGGCCGCGTGCTGGGCGCTCCGCGGGTAGCGATGCTGGCGGGCGTCTATTACGCGAGCACCGCCTCGCTGCTGTCGGCGGCGATGAAGGTGTTGCGCCTCGGGCAGAATGCCGCGCAGTCGCTGCTGACGGAAGCGCTGGCTGCCGCACCGGGCATCATCGCGACGGCGGAGCAGGTGCCGCTCGACGAGATCGGTTGGTTCAACCCCTGGCTCGACATTGCGGCGGCCCGTCACGAAACGACCGGCAGCCGGATGTTCATTTCCTGAGCATGTCCACCAAGCGCCCCCCCCGTATCGGCATCGGCGGCCCGGTTGGCTCCGGCAAGACAATGCTTTGCCTCAAACTCTGCCAGCAGTTGCGCCAGCGCTACTCGATGGCCGTCGTGACGAACGACATCTACTGCTCCGAGGACGCGCAGTTCCTTGTCCAGCACAGCGCGCTGCCGGCGGAGCGCATCGCCGGCGTCGAAACCGGCGGCTGCCCGCATACGGCGATCCGGGACGACACCACGATGAACGAGCAGGCCTGCCGTGCGCTGGAGGCAAAGTTCCCCGACCTGCAGTTGCTGCTGGTCGAGAGCGGCGGGGACAACCTCACGGCCACCTTCTCGCCCGAGTTGGTGGATGCGTTCATCTATGTCATCGACGTGGCGGAGGGGGACAAGATTCCGCGCAAGGGCGGGCCGGCGATCCGGTTCAGCGATCTGCTCATCATCAACAAAATCGACCTCGCGCCGCTGGTCGGCGCCGACCTGGGGGTGATGGAGCGCGACGCGAAGCTGCAGCGCGGGGCGCGACCGTTTTTGTTCTGCGACCTGAAACGCGAGCACAACCTGGCCCTGGTCGTCGCGTGGATCGAGCATGAGGTGCTGTTCGGCCAAAACGCCAAGGCCATCCTCTGATTGGGTCATGGCTGAATTCTCCGGACATCTCTCCCTCCGCGCCGCCGCACAGGCCGGCGGCAGCACGGGGCTGGCGGCGCAGTCGTTCCGGGCACCGTTCCACTTGAGCAAGTCTTACTGGGATGCGGCCGCCGGTGTGCTCATCGTGCAGGTGGTCAACCCGACGGCCGGTATCCTGGCCGGCGACCGGTTGGACTCCGCCATCGCGGTCGAGGCCGGCGCGGCTCTGCTGGTCACCACGCCGAGCGCGAGCCGGATCTTCAAGATGGAGGCCGGCGGCTCGGCGGAGAGCCGGCAGCATTTCAGCGTGGCGGCGGGCGGCTGGCTTGAAGTGGCGCCGGAGCCACTCGTGCCGCACCGCGGCTCGCGCTTCCGGCAGGTGACGACGGTGGATGTCAAACCGGGGGGGGCCTTGTTCTTCGTCGACCAGTTGCAGCCCGGCCGCGTGGCCCACAATGAGGAGGCCTGGCAGTGGGACCGGCTGTGCCTGGAACTGACCGTGCGGCTCGGGGGCGAGCTTATCCTGCGCGAACGGCTCGACCAGACCGGCGACGAGTTGCGGGCGCTGGCGAAACTCGCCGGCTCGGGACCGGCGGCGTGTTTCGCCAATGCGGTGCTGATCGCCGATGAGGCCGGGGGGAACTGGCGCGAGGAACTGAGCCGGCTGCATCGTGACGGACTGTGGGTCGGGGTCAGCGCGTTGCGCCGCGGCGGCTGGAGCCTGCGGCTGGTGGCATCCGACAGCGTGAAACTGCGGCAGGGCCTGCGCGACATGCGCCGGATTCTGGCCGCCGGTCATCCGCGACTCGCGGCAGACCTGCGGAAACTTTAGAGCACGAACGCAACCGCACCGACGATCGCCACGGCGCCACCGGCGAACCGCACGGCTTTTTCATGGTTCTTCAGGGCGAATCCGAGCCCAAGCCCGACAACGTGCAGGAGTGCGGTCGCGGCCACGAAGCCGGCGCCATAGTCGAGCCCGTCCGCGGTTGCCGGCATCTCGCTGCCGTGGGCCGCACCGTGAAAAAGGGCGAACAGGCCGACAATGGCCATGCCGGCGGGAACAGGCAGGCGCACGGCAGTCGCGATCAACAGGCCGAGCACGAGGAGCGAGACGGCGATGCCTTGCTCAACGCCCGGCACGGCGAAACCGGCGGGGCTAGGCGCCGCGCCGAGCGCCATGACTGTGACAAAGGCAACGGGCACGAGCCAGCGGCAGCGGCCGCCGAGTTGGGCAGCCCACAGGCCGACGGCAATCATCGCCAGCAGGTGATCCCAACCGGAAAGCGGATGGGCGGCTCCGGTGGCGAAATCCCAGGTCAGTTCGTGGCCGCCGTGACCGGGATGCGCGTGGGCCAGCACCGGCAGGGCGAAGGCCG
>DATFUQ010000318.1:0-2384 GCA_035260745.1 Lacunisphaera sp.
AATTGAGCGTGCGGGAAATCAGGCCGCCATGCTGCTCGCCCGGCCCGGTGCGATGAATGGTCACGCCGTTGTGCCGGGTGGAGGCCTCGCCGGCGGCGATGACATGCACCGGCCAGTCCCGGGCGGCGAGGCCCTCGGCCAGGTCGGTAAGCAACTGCGCCGTGGCGGCCGGCGAGGGCCAGTAGACCCGGTTGACGAAAATGACGCGCGGATGGTTCACGGAGAGACAATCATCAACCACGACGGCACGACGACACTGCGCATAGAATACAGGACAATGCCTTCGCTGCGTCGTAGTGGCGTTGAGGTGATCAAGACGTCAGCGATTGCGAGCGCGCCGAAGCTCGCGGGCCTTGGCCGCGCACATGAATTCATACCAGGCCATCAGCCGGCAAAAGACAAAGCCCCGGTAGCCGTCGAGAAAACCCGCGCGCCAGACGTAATGGTAGAGGAAGCGTAGGGTTGGACGGAAGGGCAGCGACCAGGCGAGGCGGCGCAACCGGCGCTTGCGTGCCAGTCCGGGATCGAGCGCGGTGTCGTGATTGGACGGTCCCTCCAGCTGCAGGCGGGCCTCCCAATTACTGTAGCGGTTGTGCTTCTCCACCCAGGTGGCGATGTCGGGGAAAGCATAGTGCTCCATCTCGCCGGTCAGATAGCCCGCGGAGCCGTTGAGCTCCACGTGTTCGTGCACCTCGTTGTCGCCCGAGCCGGTGCCGGCGGTGTCGGCGGGCGTTTCATAGCGACCGAGGACGTGGCGGAAGAAGCGGAGGTTCCAACTGGGGTGGTAACCACAGTGGTTGAGCCAGCCGTCGAGGAACCAGAAGCGGCGGTTCACATAATAACCCTGGTATTGGCTCTGGCTGAGCGCGGCGCGCATGGCGGCGGCAAGCTCCGGCGCAGCGCGTTCGTCCGCGTCGATGATGAACACCCACTCGTTTTTCCACGGCACGGAACCGAGAGCCCAGTTTTTCTTTTTCGGGAAACGGCCGTCCCATTTGAAATCGACCACGCGGGCGCCGGCTTTTTGCGCGATCTCGCGGGTGCCGTCGGTGCTGCCCGAGTCCACCACCACGAGGTCGTCGCACCATGCGACCGAGGCGAGGCAGGCCGCCAGGTTGGCCGCCTCGTTTTTCACGGGGATGAGGACGGAAATGGGCGCGAGGTCGGGCATGGTCAGGATGGTTCCGCCTGCTGCGCCTGCAGGTCGAGGATCGCGTAGCGGACGGCGCAGTAAAAGGTCGCGCAGAATGTGAGCATCACGGCGGGGTTGGCAAAGGGGAATTCGACCCACGCGTAAAGCAGGACGAGCGCGCAGCCGGCCAGCAGATAGCGCGGCAGGACCGATGCGACGCGGCGCCAGGGGACCGAGAGCAGCGGCACCAGAACAAGCAAGGCGAGCAAGCCGGTGCCGACGAAGCCCGCTTCCGCCAGCGACTGCAGCCAGTCGTTGTGGGCCTCGGCGTAAAAGGGAATCCATACCCACAGCTCGGCGGCCCGCTGGGTGTTGAAGATGCGGAAGACATGCGCATAGCTCTCGAGACCCCAGCCAAACCAGGGCTTCGCGGCGGCCATGCGCCAGGTGTCGCGATAGAGCATGAGGCGCGAGTTGAGCGTGTCCTCCCGGGCAATGTGAGCCAGCTGCTCGGAGGTCAGCCGGGCGCGCTGGGCGATGACATCGCGGCCGAGGTAGGCCACGGCCGCCACCGACAGCACCGCGGCCAGGATGATGCCGGCGACCGGCGCCAGGGCGGACTCATGCCTTTCGCGACGGCGGCGGACAAGCCGGACCAGAAAATGTGTGAGCGCGCCGAACAGCAGCAGGCTGACCAGCACGGTGCTGGACCGCGAGGCGCTCAGCGGCACTGAGGCAGCGAGCAGGAGGGTGCCGACCGCGCCGAGCAGAACAGGCGAGTGCCAGATGTCGCGTCCGCCCCCGCCGCGCCGCAGGAAGTGAAAGAGCAGCCCGAGGCACACCGCGGTGTTCATGAGCGTGAACGCGCCCCAGTGGTTGTGATAGATGAAGGTGGAGAAGAACCGGGCGTTGGGTGAATGCACGAGCCCGAACCACAGGCCGTCGGCCCGGCTCAATTTCTGGAAGGTGCCGAAGATGGCGAGGAGGACGGCATTGATGCCGATCACAAAGAGCACGGCGCGGACCAGCCGGCGGCGATGCAGCACCAGGAAGAGGTTGAAGGTGGAAAGGACGATGACGTTGAACTGCCACAGCTCCTTCGCGGCCAGCAGCGGGCGGGCTGCGCTGGGCAGCCAGGGATTGGGGTCGCCCATGACGAGGGATGGCTCGCCGGCCAGGAGCATTTCCTTGAAGCTGGGATTGAAGCAGCTCGCCCCGACCATCAGGTCGTAGAGCCACAGCGGCCAAAGCC
>DATFUQ010000319.1:0-2670 GCA_035260745.1 Lacunisphaera sp.
CGACGAGGCCGGCCGCGTGCTCGACACCTCCGGCGGCGGCGCGCCGATGGCGTTTGTGGAAGGAGCCGGGCAGATCATCGAGGGGCTGGAGGAACAGCTCTCGCAGATGGCTGCGGGCGAAAAGCGCCTGGTGGCGGTGCCGCCGGAACGGGCGTATGGGCCGCGCGACCCCAGCCTGGTGCAAAAAGTCCCGCGGGCCCGGCTGCCGGTGAAGGAGATGAGGGTGGGTGACCAGTTTCAAACCGGACCGGACCGGGCGGCGCCGGTGGTGACGGTGCTGGGCATCGAGGGCGACGAGGTGCTGCTCGATGCGAACCACCCGCTGGCCGGGCAGAAACTGCATTTTGAAGTGGAGGTCGTCGCGTTGCGCGCCGCCACGCCCGGGGAGTTGCAACAGGCGCGGAACCTGGCTTAATCGGCCGGAGCAATCATGAAAATCCTCGGCATTGATGTCGGCGGGTCGGCGTTCAAGGGTGCGCCCGTGGACACCCGGACGGGCAAACTGCTGGCGGAAAAGCACCGGGTGGAAGTCAACTCGCCATGCCCGACCGCCCGGGGGCTGGCGGCGGCCCGGGAGATTGCCCGGCATTTCAAGTGGCGCGGGCCGGTGGGCGTCGGATTTCCCAGCATCATCCTGGGCGACCGGATCGGCGCGGTGGGCAATCTTGGTCACAATTGGGAGAAAAAAAACGGTGCCGTGCTTTTTGGCCGGGCGACGGGCGGCCGGGTGAAAATGATCAACGATGCCGATGCCGCGGGGCTGGCGGAGATGAAGTTCGGCGCCGGTCGCGGACGGAAGGGTTCGGTGCTGCTGCTGACGTTTGGCACCGGCATCGGCTCGGCCCTGTTTTTCCGGGGGCAGCTGTTTCCCAACGCGGAACTGGGCCACGTGCCCTGGCGCGGCAGGCCCTTCGAGCGCTTTGCCTCGGCGGCCGTGCGCAAGCGCCGCGGGCTGAGCTGGCGTGACTGGGCGCTGCGGGTGAATGTCTACCTGGGCGTGATGGAGCGGCTTTTCTCCCCGGAACTGATCATCATCGGCGGTGGCGTGAGCAAGAAATCCGGCAAATGGTTCAAATATCTCAAGACGCGGGCGAAGGTGGTGCCGGCCCGGATGCGCAACGAGGCGGGCATCGTCGGGGCCGCGCTGGCCTGGGAACACTCCGGCGGGTAGCAGCGGGCTTTCCGTCCCGCAAGCGGCGGGTGGCCTTATTACCATTCATCCGGCCCCTGCGTCCGTTCATCAAAACTGGCTGCAACTTCGGGCCCAAACCGGGTGTTTTAGCCCCATGCCGAGCCCCACCAGCCGCCCACCGCTTTTCGTCTCTGCCTGCGGGGGGTTCGCCGCAGGAATTCCCCGTTTCATCGCTCTGGCGTTTTCCTCCCTCCCGACCCCGGCTTCACTGCGCATGTTCGTAGTTATCAGTTGTGTTGCAGAGGGGTCCATCGGGGCCCCTCTGTGTTTTGGGAGCCTGAACCGGGCGGGTGACTAAGCGCTGGCCAACCCCCCGAACTTTCCCTCAATCTGCCACACCTACTGATTCCCATATGTCCGCTCCTACGAACCCAACCGCCCCGGTGACCCTTACCGCCCCTGTTCCCGCCAAGAAGAAATCCAAGCGCAAGCTCATCATCGTGCTCGGTATCGTCGGCGTCGCGCTGATCGGTGTCGTCTTCGCGGCCGCCTCCCGGAAAAAGGAAGCCAGCATCCCCGTGACCACGGAGAAGGCCGTCGTGAAGACCATCACCCAGCTCGTGACGGCCACCGGCAAGGTGCAGCCGGAGACGGAGGTGAAAATCTCCCCCGAGGTCGCCGGCGAAATCATCGAGATCCCCGTCAAGGAGGGCGGCATGGTCAAGAAGGGCGACCTTCTCGTCCGCATCAAGCCCGACACCTACCAGGCGCAGGTCGACCAACAGGAGGCGAACCTCGTGGCCGCCCGGGCCACCGCCGTGCAGGCCAAGTCCCAGCTGCTCAAGGCGACCGATGACTTCAAGCGCAGCGAGGACCTTTTCGCCAAGAAGCTGATCTCCGACTCCGACTATGGCGCGGCCAAGAGCAACCTGGAGGTGGCCCAGGCCAACTCCGACAACGCCCTGGCGCAAATCCGCCGCACCGAGGGTTCGCTCAACCAGTTCCGCGACCAGCTCAACAAGACCACGATCTACGCCCCGATGGACGGCAGCATCAGCTCCCTCAGCAGCGAGGTCGGCGAGCGCGTCGTGGGCACCGGCTCCTTCGCCGGCACGGAAATCATGCGCGTGGCCGACCTCAGCAACATGGAGGTCCGCATCAAGGTTAACGAAAACGACATCGTGAACGTGAAGCTCGGCGACCACGCGGCCATCAGCATCGACGCCTATCCCGGCCGCAAGTTTTCCGGCACGGTCAACGAGATTTCCAGTTCCGCCGCCGGCGCCGGGGCCACGGGTGGCGGCAACAACGCGGTCCCCACCGACGACGTCACCAACTTCCTCGTCAAGATCCGCATCGCCGACCGCGATGCTCATCTGCGCCCGGGTATGAGCGGCACGGTGGACATCGAGACCCAGACCGTCGCCAATGTCATCGCCATCCCGGTGCAGAGCGTCACCGTCCGCTCCGGCGGCAAAACCACCGAGGAACTCCAGCAGCAGAAGGCCAAGGAGAACAAGGAGAAATCCGGCAACGAC
>DATFUQ010000320.1:0-3094 GCA_035260745.1 Lacunisphaera sp.
TCTCGCCGGCCGACTCGAATTCCTGCGAGCCGAGCGCGAGCTGGTGGGTGACGAGGAACTCGGCGGGCGGTCCGGAGATGACCCGCAGTTCGAGGAACGAGGCCGGATCGCGGTCGGAGCACCAGACGCGAGCCTCGATGACACGGCCGTCGAGCCGGTAGATCCAGCGAACGGCACCGGGTTCCATCGCAAAGGCGGAGGGCACCCCCAGTTGATGCCAGGCGGCACCATGGAGCAGGAAGACGCGCTGGCCGCTGGCGCGAGTGACGTTGAGGTGGTTGCGCACGACGCTGAGGAGGCGGGCGAGGCTTGGGTTGCCGAGGTAAGACTGGGCGCCAAAGATGCCGGCGGCATAGCAGGTGAGACCGAACTGCTGATCATCGATCCAGTGCGCCTTGCCGCTGCGCAGAATGTGGCCATGCGGGCGGTCGATGATGGCCTCCTTGTCACGCGAGACGACGTGGGTCTCGTCGCCGTGGAAGAAAGAGAGGAGGCAACCGCCATCGGCGACCTCCTCGTGGCGGCGGGAACCGGGAAACCACGCGGACCAATCTGCGGCGGCGGGCCGGGCGCCGTGAAGCCAAGGGGCGCGGGTAAAAAGGGCATCGCCGTCGGCAGTGCGGCCGAGGGGAGCGTCGGGGCCGAGCCAGGTGGCCGGCAGGAGGTCGTGTAGAACGGAGACATCGGCCATGGACGAGGCGGCGGGGTGGTCCTCGGCGTAGGCCGCGACGAACACGAGCTCCGCAGTGGCGCCGGGGGCGAGTGTGAGGGGCCGGCTCTGGAGACCGGCGAGAGCGAACTCGTATTGCAGGCGCTTCGAGGGCAGGGCGGGCTGACGGACGGCGGCGGGTTCACCGGTGAGGCGGTGATCGGCGCCGAAAAACTGCCAGCCATCGGTGCAATAGGCGGCGGCGCCTTGGGCGCAGGCAACGGCGAGCCAGGGATGGCGGCCACCGGCCATGGGTTGGTTCTGGCGGGCGAGGACGAGGTGGCCGAGGCGCGGGTCGACCAGGGGCAGGAGGTCGATATACTGGGACGCGTAGGCCTCGTTGTTGCGCACGGCGCCCTCATCGGCGAGGCCGAGATCCTGCGCATGGAGCAGGTCGATCCTTTGCATGATGGAGCCGGTGTTGCGCAGCCGGACGCGCCAGGCCCAGCCGGATTTGGCGGGATGCAAGCCCAGGGTTGTGGTGCATTCGAGCGCCGGGCTGGTGACGGCGGTGCGCCAGGTGGCAGCGCGACCGTCAGACGAGAAAACAAGACCGGGGCCGACGAGCGGGACCCAGCCCGCCGGGGCGCCGCTCTGGTCCGTCCAGCGCACCAGCAGGCGGAAGAGGCCGTCCTCGGCCGGTCCGGGCAGCAGCTGGTTGAGCATCGTCTCGCGGTGCCGGAAAGCGTAGAGGGCGCCGGAAGGCAGCAACTGGGCGCGCAGACCGCCGGGGGCGGTGAGTTCCAGCAGATTGAAATCGGCCGCAGCGCGGAGACGAAGAAGCACGGTGGCGGATGGACTGGGGTCCATGGCGGAGGCGCGGGGCGCGCGGTGGAATACAGGGAGAAAAAGCTATGGGGCAAGGCGCCGGCCCTGCCGGAAAGAGAAACGGAGGCCAGCGAAGTTGGACCGCTGGCCTCCGGAAGATCAGATCAGTTTAGAACGTCAGGCGCATCGACAGACGGAACGTGCGCGGGGCCGGCAGGTAGTAACCGTCCGCGATGTGGATGCCGTCGGTGCCGGTATAACCCCAGTGGTAGCTGGTGACAATCGGTGTGGTCCGGCCCAGTACGTTGTCAATGTTGAGCGCGAAGCGCGCCGGGATATGGCCGAACTTGGTCTCGTAGGCCAGCACCGCATTCGTGTTGGTCACGGTCGAGCCGAAGTACTCCTTGTTGTCGAAGATGCCGGCATACGCCTTGCCCGTATAAGCCACGCCCGCACCGGCGGAGAAGCCCTTGAGGACCTCATCCGTAAAGGTGTAGTTGGCGAAGAAGCTAGCGGTGTATTTGACCAGACCTTGATTTTTCGCGCCCGGCAAAGCCTGAGCGAGCGCGTTCTGCACGCCGGCGATGGCGGCGCGCAAGTTGTCCCGCTTGCTGGCATCGAGGGCGTTGTTGTTCACCACGGCGTTCCAGCCGGCCAGATTGGCTGCGACATAAGCGCGACTGCCCGGGTAGTAGTCGACGATCGTCGCGTCCGGCTTGCCGAAGCTCGCCTGCAGACGGAGATTCTTCGTCGGATTGGCCGTGATCTCGAATTCATAGCCGGTCACATCGAGCGACGTGGTGTCGGAGAACGCGATGCTGCCGCTGCCGGAATCGGATGGCAGACCTTGGGCGTTGTTAAACTGCTGCCAGATACCGCGAATGCCGACCGGATTTTCGACGAGGTGGCCGACAGATTTGGTGTCGTAGCGGATCAGGGTCACGTAGTACTTGCCGTCGCCCGGGGAGTAGCGGAAGCCATACTCAAGACCCTTGCCCGCTTCCGGGTTGGGCCGCGATCCGTCCAGATAGGGCTGGGAACCGGCGTGCGGCGGCTGGATGTTCTTGGAGTAGTTGGCGATGATGCCCAAGCCCGATTTAAGGTAATAGAGGCCGCCGGCGGAATAGGTGTTGGCGCTCTTGCTTTCGTTGACGACATGATCGGTCAGGTTGGGTCCGCGGCGCAGTTCACGCAGGTGCTCGGTGTATTGGTCCCGGCGGGCGCCCAGCGTAATGGAGAGCTGGTCGTCGAAGAACCGCGATTGCGACATGAAGGCGTAATCCTTCAGCTTGAAGGTGTCGTCGAAGTCGAACCAGTAGCCATCCGCCTTGGGCAGGTAGGCGATCGCGCGGCCATTGGGCGCAACTTCCGGGGCATTCATGATCTGGTTGGGGCTGTCGAGATAGATGCGGCCCCAGATCATGTTCTGGACCCAGTCGGCCGGGTTGGTGATCGTGGTGCCGTTGCCGACCTGGCCCAAATACTGGCGCGCGGACTGTCTGAGGTCCTTGCTCGACGCGGAGACGCTGAACACCTGCTTCCAGGCGGCGCCGAAGAGGGTGGAGTCGAAGTGATAGTTCAACTGGCCCCGGATCTCGGTGGTCGAGCGGTTCTGCG
>DATFUQ010000321.1:0-5437 GCA_035260745.1 Lacunisphaera sp.
CGACGAGGATGAATCTTTCCTGCTTGGTGACGGCGAGGGGCATGATCAGAGCCCGATGCGGGTGAGGTTGCTGACAATCTCGCGGACCAGTGCCTCGTCGGCGAGCCCGGCCCAGGGCTTGTTGCTGGAGATGCGGACGAAGAACTGGTCGCCCTGCTGGCGGAATCCGTATTGGAGCGCGATCGAGAAGAGCGCCGGCACGGAGTAGGGATCGCGGTAGTTGATGACCCGGCCGTCATAGATATGCCAGAACCAGACGTGCTCGGGGTGGCCTGCGCCGTTGCGAAACAGCCGGTGCTCGGCGGGCGCGATGCTCAACCCGGGGATCCCCGGGATCTCCCGGGCCTCGGGCAAGGGCTCGACCACCCAGCCGGAGCCCGGCCAGCAGGCGTCGGGTGTGTGCGAGGCCACGCGGCTGACCGAGGCCTGTCCCGGGGCCCAGTAGGCGACATAAACGGTGAGCCGGGTGAACAGATTGTTGCCAGCCGGGCGGACGTAGGTGCGCTCCATGAGGTGCTCGGTCTGGAGAATATCGGCAAATTGATGGAGGTCATTCGGGGTCATCACCTCCCAGCCCGCGGCGCGAGCCGGCAGCAGCGCGGCAAGGTTGGGCGGAGGCTGCCCCGACCGGCGGGCCGGCAGGGAATTGGAGAAATAAAATCCTGCGAGCACCAGTGTGCCGGCAATGGCGGTCCAGAAAAAGCGGAGCGACCAGCGGGGCAGCGAGGGGGGGAACGGGCTGGCCGTGACCCCCGCGGCGGCGGGGACCTTGGACTCGAGCAGGATGGCCAGACCGGCGAGGATGAGCGCCGTCACGCCGAGGATGGCAAAGCCGGTCGCGTCATGCCAGAAGCCGGCGATGTCCTTGCCGGAATTGGCGAGCAGCGTGAGGGTGAGGGAGCGCAGGAAATTCATTCCCAAGGCCAGCAAGGGCGCCGCCACGATCAGCACCAGACGACCCACCGGCCGGCGCACCAGCCAGGCGGCGAACACAAACCCGGCGAAGACGCACGAGATCAGGCTGCGAATGCCACTGCAGGCCTCCTCGACACCCACGGAGGTCGTGACCAGCTCGATGATGTTGCCATGCTGGCGGGCCGGGACACCGAGCAGATGCAGGGTTTGCAGCACGCCGCCGGTCACCCAGCCCTGCAGGCCGAGGGTGAGCCGCGTGTAGGTGCCCAGCGGCAGAGGGGTGACGAGCAGCCACACGAAAATGGCCGTGAGGCTGATCCAGTTGAAGGGCACGACGCGCAGCCGGGCGTCGGCGAGGATCAGCAGGCCCGCGAGCAGAAAGCAGCCGAGCGAGGCGGCGAGAAAGACGCAGACAACGGCGTGCGTCCAGGCCAGCGAGGCCGCAAAGACTCCGGCGAGGGCGAACAGAATGAAACCCAGCAGCAGCAGCCCCGTCTGGGCGGCGACGGGCAGGCGGCCGGCGGACACCCAGCGGGGCGTGCCGTGACGGCGGCTTTCCCAGACCAGCAAGAGAAAAACGACCGGAGCGAAGAAACCGTGCGAGAGATCGGGATTTCCCTTCCACTCCGGCCAGAGCAGAAAGGAGTAGGCGGCGGCGAGCCCCAGCAACGCCACAATCACCGCGAGCGCGTCCGCCGGCGGCCGGCCGGGCCGGCAGGGCGATCGGGGAATGATGTCGGGCGGGCTCATGGCGTGGCGGGGGCGACGGGTGTCCGGTTGAGAATCGCATAGACCATCTCAGTGGGCAGCTGCACTAGGGGCAGGATGCGCGAGAGCCGGGGGTCGGGCGCCTTGCTCTCGAGTAATTTCACCAGCCCGTGCAGAACCCGGGCGTCGGAGGCGGTGTATTTCATGATCAGGGCGGCGATGCGGTCGGCGCGGCCCGTATCGCGCGCCAGCGCGGCGACCAGGTAGGTGGATTGGTAGAGGGGGAGGGTATCACCATTGAGCGGCGGCCCCTCGCTGACAAACTTGTCGACATAGCCGGCGAGCAGCCGGGGATCGGGGTGATTGATCAAGTAGGCGCAAAACTGGGCGGCGACCCGCGGAGCCATCGGGTAATTGAGGAGGTTTTCATATTCGGAGGCGACCAGGTTGGACGAGCCCTTGGCCTGATAGATGCGCACGCGAAGAAAGGCGGCCTCGTCGGGCTGCAAGCGGTTGCCGTAGGCGTTGACGAGAGTGCCGGCCTGGTCGGGGCGCCCGTGCAGCAACAACCGGTCGATTTGGTAATAGGGAATGTAACTCGCCGCCGGCTGGCGGTAAACCTTGGTGAGCCGGGGCAGCGCGAGGTCGAGGTGCCCTTGCAACAGCAGCTGCTCGATGCCGATCAACTCGGTGCACCAGTCGGGCAGGTGGGGATTTTCCTGCAGCACCTGGCCGAGAAATACGCTGTCGCGGGTCTGGCGGGCCGAAAAAAGCAGTGCGTTGAGCCAGGCGCCGCGCTGCGCGGGATCCTCGCTGAGCATGGCCGTGGCCAGCGGCTTGATCCTGCTGTAGGCGGCGCGGGCCAGCAGCGTGCGGAACCAGATCTGGGCGGTCGGCAGGCGCTGTTCCGGCACATCGTGCATGAGTCGCTCATAAATATGCTCCGCCACCTCGGGCTGGCCGGCCACTTGCGTGAGGCTGGCGAGGGCGAGCCCGGCGGCATAGTTGCGCGGATTGAGCTGGGTGACCATCTCGAGCGAAAGCATCGCCTCCTGGTAGCTGCCGGCGATGAACGCCTGCTGGGCGCGGGCGGCGTAGAGACGTTCCTGGGCGCGGCGCAATTCGCCCCAGCGCGGCGGCCACACCAGGGCGAGATAGCTCGTGTCGTATTTCGCGGCCCGGAGAATGCCATAGAACACTCCCGCCCCGGCCAGATAGAAAACCAGCAGCGAGCCGGTGGCATACAGGACGGCGCGGCCCCAAAAAGGACGGACGGACTCGGCGGAGACCCCGCAGCGCCAGCCTTGGGGCGTCTCGGTGAGCAGCGGGCAGACGCGCCG
Organism: Lacunisphaera sp.; assembly: GCA_035260745.1. Classification (GTDB taxonomy): domain Bacteria; phylum Verrucomicrobiota; class Verrucomicrobiia; order Opitutales; family Opitutaceae; genus Lacunisphaera. The sequence continues at coordinate 2,964 of DATFUQ010000321.1, forward strand.
GAACCGGGCCGGCTTGGTCCACTGGACGACCGCCTCGCAGCGCGAGTCCAGCGCATGGCCGGAATCGCTGTAGTTCTGGCACGGGCAGTCGTCGCGGTGCGCCCCGCGCAGGCGGAACCAGGTTTTGCGGGTGTTCCAGTAGAACAACGCCCACCAGAAGCGAAAAAAATCTCCAATCCATCCGGTCACGGTTTCAACCTACGGGAGCCGGGTCGCGCCGCAATGCACAATTGTCCCGCCGCCGGGGCGGAGACCGATGATTCCGGATTCCTCCCAACGAGGTTTTGACTACACCATTTTCGTGTGTTTGTTGTTCGCCAATTTCCCTCATGAAAACCCTGACAAAATTCCTCCTCGCGGGCGCCGCCTTCCTGGCGGCCCTGGCCATCGGGCACGCCGCCACGGCTGAAGTGGGCAAGGCCGCGCCTGATTTCACGCTGCCCGACATCACCGGCAAACAGCACTCCCTCTCCGATTTCAAGGGCAAGACCGTGGTGCTCGAATGGGTCAACCCCGAGTGCCCCTTCGTCATGAAACACTACGACAAGAGCGGCAACATCCCGAACCTGCAAAAGACAGCGACGGCCGATGGCGTGATCTGGCTGCAGATCAATTCCGCCTATCCCGGCGCGGAGGGTGATTACGACCCCGCCCAGGTGATGGAATGGCAGAAACGCATTCACTCCGCCTCGACCGCCTACCTCCGTGACCAGGCTGGCAAAGTCGGCAAGCTCTATGACGCCCGCACGACGCCGCACATGTATATCGTCGATGGCGGCGGTACGCTCGTCTATGCCGGCGGCATCGACAGCATCCGCTCCAGCAAGGTCGAGGACATCGCCCAGGCCACGAACTACGTGAAAGCGGCTCTCGCCGATCTCAAGGCTGGCAAACCGGTGCGCACGAAGAATTCCCAACCCTACGGCTGCAGCGTCAAATACGGCAACTGAGCCGGCGGAAATTTCCGCCGTCTTTTGCTCCAGCCGCCCTCCGGGGCGGCTTTTTGCCGGCCCACACGAGCACCGTAAGCATGCGCGGTGGCCGGGGTCAGACGCTGGTCGAAAAAATCTCGGCGTCCATCCGGCCCTCCGCCACCCGCGTGACCGGGCCCGTCATCCGGATGGCGAAGTCGGGCGCAATCTCGATGCCGATCCGGCCGCCCGGCATGTGCACCGTCACCTTGCTGTCCACCAGGCCGAGCTTGTGCGCCACGGCGGCCGAGGCGCTCGAGCTGCTGCCGGAGGCGAGAGTATAGCCGGCGCCGCGCTCCCAGATCTCGATCTGCACGTTCCGGCGGTCCAGCACCTTCAAGAACTGCACGTTGATGCGGTTGGGGAAACCGGGGTGCACCTCGATGGCGGGACCGTAGGTGGTGGCGAGGGCGGGCGAGATTTCCGGCAGGATGATGACGCAATGCGGATTTCCGATGCCGGCGGCGCAGTAGGTGAACTCGCGGCCGGCGATGGTGAATTTTTCGTTGAGCACGTCGCGCACCGGGCCGGCGACGGGGATCTGGTCGCTCTGGAAAGTCACCCGGCCCATCGCCACGGTGATGAGCTGGCCGGCGGGCAGGATTTGTGATTCCACCACGCCGCCGGGTGTCTCGATCGTGAAGGGTGTCGCGCCGACGAGTTTTTGGTCATGGAGATAGCGCGAGAAGATGCGCAGGCCGTTGCCGGACTTCTCGGCCTCGGAGCCGTCGGGGTTGAAAATGCGCAGGCCGAACTGGGCCTGGGTCGCCCGGAGCGGGCCCCACAGGATGCCGTCGGAGCCGACGCCGAAGTTGCGATGGCAGATGGCGCGAATCTGCTCGCGGGTGGGCGCGGTCCAGCCGGGGAAGTCCGCCGGGTTCAGCACCAGGTAGTCGTTGCCCAAGGCGTGGTATTTGTGGAAACGCATGAGGGATGAAGATGGTTAAACCACGGAATACACGGAATACACGGAAAAAATCCTGGGCGGTGGTGGAGGCGGGACCATCAGTCCCGCGAGGCGTCGCAGCTGGAAGACGCGGGACTGATGGTCCCGCCTCCGATCGTGTCAGACGGCGGCGGCCTGCGGCTTGGCGCCGTAGCCGAGCAGCTTGCGCTGTTTGATGATCTCGGCGACCTTGGTCGGCACCATCTTTTCCCAGGTGTCGTCGCCGGACTTGATGCGCTGGAGCACGTCGCGGGAAAAAATGTTCAGGTAGTCCGGGTTGCTGCCGATGATGCAGTCGAGATTGTGGTTCTCGAGCAGATGGGCGTAAAGGTTGCGGAGGCGGTCGGAGACCTGGAGATTCCGCGCGGTGATCATGACCGTGGAGGCGAAGGCGTGGCTGGTGCCGCTGGCGTGGGCGGCGGGGTGGCCGCTGGCGAGGTAGCGGTCATAGGCGTCCTGCCGCATCGGGTAGATGTAGAGCTTGACCGCGTGGCGGAACATGCGGCCCATGGACTCGAGGATGCCGCCCTCGAGTTCCTCGTAATATTTCTCGTTGA
>DATFUQ010000322.1:0-10963 GCA_035260745.1 Lacunisphaera sp.
CCCATGCTCAAGGAGTCCTACAAGGCCAGCCACCCCGGCGTGGTCTTTGAAATCGCCGCCGAGGGTTCGACCACCGGCATCGCCGCCATCATCGACAGCACGGCGCAGATCGGCATGTCCAGCCGCCGCGCCAAGCCCACCGAGATGTCCGCCGGCACGGCCAAGGGTATTGTCCTGAAACCGACCATCGTCGCCTATGACGGCATCGGGGTCATCGTAAGCAGCAGCAATCCGGTCTCCACCCTGACCAAGCGTCAGGTCGAGCAGATCTTTGCTGGCGAAATCACCGATTGGAGCCAGGTGGGCGGCAGTGCCGGCCCGATCTCCATCTACACCCGCAACACCTCCTCGGGCACCTATTCGGACTTCAAGGAGTTGGCGATGCACAAGCGCGATTACGCCGGGTCCTCGCAAAAGATGGCCGGCAACGAGCAGATCGCGGCCGAGGTGGCGAAGAATCCCAACGGCATTGGCTACGTCGGCCTCGCCTACCTGACCGATCCCGGCATCAAGACCGTCTCGATCGAGGGTTCGCTCCCGACCGAAGCGTCCGTGTTGACCAAGAGCTATCCGTATGCCCGCCCAACGTTCTATTATACGAACGGCGAGGCGGTCGGCGAAGCGGCGAAGTTTCTGAATTTCACGCTGAGCGATGAGGGACAGAGGATCGTCCGCAAGGTCGGCTTTGTGCCGATTCGCCCGCTGAACTGAGTGTCTGAGAAAGTGTGTCAGGCCGCCCGCAGCCCGCCCGGACTGCGGGTGGCTCCTTTTGTAACCCAACCGTAACATGGGCCGGTTGACCGGCCCGTGCGCCGGCAACGATGCTCAGGCCGCTCCCCGGCATGCCCGCCCTCACTGATCTTCCGACCGTTGTCCGCCTGCCCACCCGGGAGGCGCTGCTGCAAAAACGCCGCGGCTGGTTCTTCGGGCTGACCGGCGACCAGTTCGTTAAATACGTTTTCCAGGGGAACGCGGCGATCTCGATCGTGGTGCTGGCCCTGATCACCTTCACCATCTTCCGCGATGCGGTCGGTTTCCTGCCGGCCAATCACGAGAACCTGGTGATCTACCGGCTGGCCGGACTCGAGTATGTGGATATCTTCCGTGAGCAGGTCACCGCGCACAGCGCCATTTCGCGCTACCTCGCGAGCATCCGGGCGCTGCGGCTGGCCACCCTGACTAAGCAACAGGGCTTGTCGGCGACGGCCGCCAACGCGCAGCTGGCCGCGTTTGACGACTTCGCCAGCCGCTTTGCCGACACCATCGGCGACGAGGAGACCATCCTCGGCACCATGACCGACCTGGCCACGGCGGTGAAGGAACGGCAGAAGGTCGCGCAGGACATGCGCGAGTCGAAGGAGAACCTGCTCGCGGCGATGCGCGGGGCGACTCCGGCGCGCGCCGCCCGGCTCCAGCAGCAGGCGGAGGCCACGAAAATCGAGGTACTTGATTTCAAGGCCGAGATCCAGCCGCTCCTCGCGCTCCAGACCGAGGTGACGGCGGCGAACGTGAAATTGCTGGCGGCGATGAAGGAACTGGCGGCGAACACCCCGAAATTTTCCGACCAGGAACTGAGCCGCAAGATGGATAAATTTCAGGGCTTTGTGCTGGGCTTTGCCGCCGAGGTCCGGACCGCGGAGGAAAGGATGGCGGCGTGGGACCAAGCAAAGCCGGTCGGCTGGCTGGAGTCCTTCAATGCCTTCGCTTTCGGCCGGAGGTGGATCACCGCGAGCTTCTGGCAGGACTGGTATGGAGTCCTGCCGCTGTTCACCGGCTCGCTGCTCATCGCGTTCCTGGCGCTGCTGATCGCCATCCCGCTCGGCGTGGCGGCGGCCATCTACGTCAACCAGCTGGCCCGGCCCGCGGAGCAGAAGATCATCAAGCCCTACATCGAGTTCATCTCGGCCATCCCCAGCGTGGTGCTCGGCTTCTTCGGCATCGCGATGCTGGGCGAGACCCTGCGGCGGGTGTCCCAGCTGCCGTCGCTGGGCTGGGTGCCCGGCTTTCCCATCGCCGAGCGGCTGAACGCCACGACGGCGGCCTGCCTGCTCGCGCTCATGGCCATCCCGACGATATTTTCGCTGGCGGAGGACGCCGTCAACAACGTGCCGCGCTCCTTCAAGGAGGCCTCGCTGGCGCTGGGCGCGACGCGACTGCAGACCATCATCCACATCACCGTGCCGGCGGCGTTGTCCGGCATCATGGCGGCCATCCTGCTCGGTTTCGGACGCGTGATCGGCGAGACCATGGTGGTGTTGCTCTGCGCGGGCAACCGCATCGAGATTCCCAACCTGGGCGCCGGCCTAGGCGTCATTTTCCAGCCGGTGCACACCATGACCGGCATCATCGCCCAGGAAATGGGCGAGGTCGTGCGCAACAGCATCCACTACCGGGCGCTGTTCATGGTCGGCGCCGTGCTGTTCCTGATTTCCCTCCTGGTCAACTGGCTGGCGCAAAAAATCGTCCGCCGCTACCGGATCGTCGCCACATGAGCGCGACTCCGACCACCACCGCCGAGGCCATTTTCGGCCGGCCCACGTTCGCCAAGCGGATGGAGTTGGGCGTGCTCTGGCTCCTGCGCCTCAGCACCTACTTCGTGCTGCTCTGCGCCGCGTTCATTTTCTACGACATCGGCACGAAGGGCGGCGCGGTGATTTTCCAGAAGACCGCCCCGTTCATCAACGTGCCCTTCCTGACGGAGTCGCCGGAGACACTGAATGTCTTCGAACTGGACGGAAAAAAGGCGACGATGGGCGACCGGGCCTTCCGGCAGTTCAAGGCGAAGCACGAGGCCGAGTTCAAGGGCGTGCGCGTGGAGACCTATGTGTATTCGGCCGGCGGCATTTTCCCGAATATCGTCGGCACCATCCTGCTGGTCGTCGGTTCCATCCTCATCGCGCTCGTGCTCGGCGTGCTCAGCGCCATCTACCTCAGCGAATATGCCACCGATGGCCCGTTCATCCGTTTTCTGCGACTCTCGATCGTGAACCTCGCCGGCGTGCCCTCGATTGTATTCGGTCTGTTCGGCTTCGGCATGTTCGTGATCGCGCTGGACTTCGGCGTGTCGCTCCTGGCGGGCTGGCTGACGCTGGCCTTCATGGTGTTGCCGATCATCATTACGGCCTCGGAGGAGGCGCTCAAGGCCGTGCCCAGGGGCTACCGCGAGGGCTCGCTGGCGCTTGGCGCTACCAAATTCCAGACGATCACCACCAACGTGCTGCCCTATGCGCTGCCAGGCATCCTGACCTCGTCGGTGCTGTCCATCGCCCGCGTGGCGGGGGAGACCGCCCCCATCATGTTCACCGCGGCGTTCGTCATGCGCGACGAGCTGCCGTGGCAGGTGCAGAAATGGACCGACTTCTTTTTCCAGGGCGTCATGGCGCTGCCGTATCACATCTACGTCGTCGCCTCCAAGATTCCGCAAAACGAATACACGCGCGACGTGCAATACGGCACGGCGTTCGTCTTTCTTTTCACCGTCGCCGCCATCGCGATGACCGCCGTCATCCTCCGGCAGCGGCTCCGCAGGAAATACAAATGGTAAGCCCCGCTCTCCCCATGCCCGACACCGTTCCACCCACCGCCGTGCATCCGATCACCGTGGCCCCCGCCGCGACCGTGGCCTCCGCCGGGGCCGCCCTGGCCCGCGCCGTCATCGAGATTGACGATGTGGATTTCTGCTACGGGGCCAGCCAGGCGCTGCACGACATCACGCTGAACATCCACCAGCGGGAGGTGACGGCCTTCATCGGGCCGTCCGGTTGCGGCAAAAGCACTTTGCTGCGCTGCCTCAACCGCATGAACGACCTGATCGATGGCGCCCGGGTTTCCGCCGGCCAGATCCGCATCGACGGCGTCAACATCTACGATCCGCGGGTGGACGTCATCGAGCTGCGCAAGCGCGTCGGCATGGTGTTCCAGAAGTCCAACCCCTTTCCCAAGTCCATTTACGACAACATCACCTATGGTCTGCGCATCCAGGGGCAGAAGATCAAGTCCAGGCTGGACGAGGTCGTCGAGCGCAGCCTGCGGGGCGCGGCGCTGTGGGAGGAGGTGAAGGACCGCCTGCACGAAAGCGCCCTCGGGATGTCCGGCGGCCAGCAGCAGCGGCTCTGCATCGCTCGCGCCATCGCCGTCGAGCCGGAGATCATCCTGATGGACGAGCCCTGCTCGGCGCTCGACCCCATCGCCACCGCGAAAGTGGAGGAGCTCATTCACGAATTGAAAAAGCAGTTCACCATCGTCATCGTGACGCACAACATGCAGCAGGCGGCCCGCTGTTCCGACCGCACGGCTTTCTTCTACCTCGGCAAATTGATTGAATACGCCGCGACCCGCACCATCTTCATGAATCCGGCCAACCCGCAGACCGAGGCCTACGTCTCCGGCCGCTTCGGCTGATGAAACCCAGAATTATTTAACCACGAAATACACGAAACACACCAAAGCAGAGAAGGGCTTCTCCGGCCTTTCGTGTTTTTAGTGTGTTTCGTGGTGACCAAGATCCCATGAAACGATTCTTCGACTCCGAGCTGGAAAACTTCCGCTCCCACCTGCTGCAGATGGGGGAGCGCGCCATGGATCAGACCCGCCTGGCCATGAAGGCCCTGATGGACGCGGACATCGCCCTGGCCGACAAGGTCATCGCGACCGACGACGAGCTCGACAAGCTCGAGGTGCAGATCGACGACGAAGCGATCCGCTACATGACGCTGCGCGGCCCCGTGGCCTCGGAGCTGCGGCTGATCGTGGTGGGCATGAAGGCCAGCCACGACCTCGAGCGGGTGGGCGACGAGGCGACGGGCATCGCCCGGCGCTCGCGCAAGCTGGCCATCGAGCCGCGCCTGGAACTCTACGCCGACCTGCCGCGCATGGCCACGATCGCGCTCGCGATGCTGCGCGACGCCCTCGACTGCTTCGTGCAGGAGGACGAGCAGAAGGCGCTCAGCGTCATCCGGCGCGACCCGGAGGTGGACAACCTGAACCGGCTGCTCTACCGCCGCCTGACCAGCTACATGATCGAGAAACCCGAGACCATCGCGCGGGCCCTCGAGCTGATGTTCATCTCCAAGTCCATCGAGCGGATCGCCGACCATGCGACCAACATCGCCGAGGAGATGGTGTTCCTGTCGAAGGGACAGGACATCCGCCACAGCGACATCGCCAAGCAGGACGCCCCGCCCGTTTCCTCCGCGCCACCAGTCTAACGGTAGCCGGCGAGATTGCAGAGCAACTCGGCCAGGAAGCCGATCAGGCCGCAGACAGGCAGGGTGAAGACCCAGGCCCAGAGGATGCGCTCGACGAGGCCCCATTTGACGGCGCCGAAACGCTTCACCACGCCCACGCCCATGATGGAGGTCGAGATGGCGTGGGTGGTGGAGATCGGGATTCCGAGGGTCGAGGCGCCGTGAATGATGAGCGCGGCGGTGGTCTCGGCGGCGAAGCCGTGGACGGGCTGCAGCTTGACCATCTTGTGGCCCATGGTGCGGATGATGCGCCAGCCACCCGCGGCGGTGCCGGCGGCCATCACGATTGCACAGGTGAAGATGACCCACTTTTCGACCGCAAATTCCGGCGTGCGCAGGAAGAACAGCCAGGACGGCAGATCCTTGAACGCTCCCGCCTTGGTGCCGGTGAAGAGGGCCAGCGCGATGATGCCCATCGTTTTTTGGGCGTCGTTGGAGCCATGGCTGTGGGCCATGAACGAGGCGCTCACGAGCTGGAGTTTGCCGAACACGCTGTTCACCACCCGCGGCCGGAGCCGGTGAAGGCACATCGTCAGCAGGAACATCAGTAAGGCGCCGCCGAAGAAACCGATCAGCGGCGAGGTGATCATGGGCAGCACCACCTTGGGCCAGAGCCCGGCCGACCAGTGCAGCACGCCCCAGTTGCCATCGGCCGACGCGAGCGCGGCGCCGCACAGGCCGCCGATGAGGGCGTGGCTGGAGCTGGACGGCAGCCCGAGCCACCAGGTGATCAGGTTCCAGATGATGGCGCCGGTCAGGCCGGAAAAAATCGTGATCATCGTCACCACGCTGGTGTCGACGAGACCCTTGCCGATGGTCGTGGCGACCGCCGTGCCCATCAGTGCGCCGAGCAGGTTGAAAAACGCGGCGAGCGCGATCGCCTGGCGCGGCGTCAGCACCTTGGTGGAGACCACCGTGGCGATGGCGTTGGCGGCGTCGTGAAAACCGTTGATATACTCGAAGACCAGTGCCGTCAGGAGAACGATCAGGAAAATGGTCATGGCTCGGCGGCGGGGCGGCGGTCGGGCTCAGGAATATTTCAGCATGATCTGGAAGACGACCTGGCCGGCGTCGCGGGCGCGGTCGACGGCCGCCTCGACGAGGTCGTAAAGCTCCATGAGGATGACGACCTCTTTCGCGTCGAAGGGGCCGTTGTAGAGATCCTTGACCAGCGCGAGCATCACCTTGTCGGCCTCGCCCTCGGCGAATTGCAGGCGATTGTGGGCATCCTGGATGCGGTCGACCTGGATGCCCTTGCGCAGCTGCCGGACCATGAAGACGACGGCCTCGACCGCCTCCTCGAGGAGCACCACCTGGCGCTGCATGCTCTCGCGCGGCACCCGGGCCGGGCAGATGGTCAGGCGCTCGACGATTTTCTCGACGGTCTTGGGGATGCGGTAAAGCGCGATGGAGAGCGCCTCGATGTCCTCCCGCTCGAAGGGCGTGACAAAGGTTTTGCAGAGCTCCTCGGTGATCTGCTGCGTGATGCGCTTGTCCTTGCGGCGCGTGTGGATGATGTCGTGGATGCTCGAAGTCTTGGCCGTGCTCTCGTTGGCGAGGACCTTGGCCAACAAGCCGGTGCTGGCCTGGGCTTCCTCAGCGCTCGCCTCCAGCAAATCGAAAAATTTCTCCTCCTTGCCCAGCAGTTTCTTCAGGGAAATCATGCTATGACCGGATACCGGAAGCCGGTGGAGAGGCGAGGCGATTTTTACACAAGTTACGATTCGCGAGAGAAAATGGGGCGGTCCACGGGATTCGAACTGCTACGCCGGGCTCGGGTGGCAGGGTTCTGCGACTAACGCAGTGGAGCGGCCGGCAGATCGTCGTGCAATACCTGCCGCAAGGCCGTGAGCAGAACATCGATAGTGAATGGTTTTTGAATCATGGCGGCGAACGCCTCCGGTTCTGCCGCGTGCAATGAACCGCTGCTGCCAAGACCGGTCATGGCCAGGATTTTCACATCGGGCCGCAGGCGGCGGAGGACGAGAGCAAATGCAGCACCGTCGAGATTGGGCATGTTGATGTCGGTGACCACCGCCCGAATCTCGGCGTCGCGCTCCGTAAACAAGCCGATGGCCTGGACGCCGTCACTGCAGGTAATCACGCGATAGCCGTGCTGGGTCAGGATGGCGGCGGCCACGTCGCGCACGTTGACTTCGTCGTCGACCACGAGGATAAGTTCGCCCTGCCCGCGGGGCGTGGTGGGCGTGAGGTCGGTGCTTCTTGGATCGTCGGCCCGTTGATCCGCGGGAAGGAAGACGCGAAAGGTGGTGCCGCGGCCAACCCGTGTATCGACGGTGACAAACCCGCCGTGGGCCGCCGCGATGCCGCGGACGGTGGAGAGGCCAAGGCCTGTGCCCTTGCCTTCACCCTTGGTGGTGAAGAACGGCTCCCAGATGCGCGCGAGCACCTCGGGGGTCATGCCCGTGCCGGTATCGCCGACGTTCAGGACCAGAAACGCGCCCGGTTGCGCGCCTGCGATGGCCCGGGCGTCCTGTTCCGCGAGCAGAAGGTTTTTCGCGCGGAGGTGCAGCGTGCCGCCCCGGGGCAGCATGGCGTCACGCGCGTTGACCGCGAGGTTGAGCAGGATCTGGTGGATCTGCGTCGGGTTGGCCTGGATGGGCCAGAGATCACCGGGCACGTGTTCATCAAGGACGATGGACTTGGGGAAACTCGCCTGGATGACATCGCCGACGTCGCGGAGCAGGTGCTTCACCTGCGTCAGGCGGAATCCGCCCCCGACCCCATGGACAAAGCCTAGGACCTGCCGCACGAGCGCGGTTCCGCGCTCGGCACTTTTCTCGAGGATATCGAGCACGCGAAGGTCCTCGGCGGCAGTGGCGCGCTGGCGCAGCAGCGGCGCCGACATGAGCACCGGGGCGAGGACGTTGTTGAGATCGTGCGCGATGCCGGCGGCGAGCAGGCCGAGGCTTTCCAGGCGCTGGGCGCGGAGGAGTTGCTCCGCGAGTTGTTTTTTTTCCGTGATGTCGGTGGCAACGCTGAGGCGGGCGCTGGGGCGGCCGGCATCGTCGCGGACGAGGGTCATGCGGAGGTCGATGATGATGTTCCGGCCATCGCGCGTGGTGAGGCTGAGTTCCTGCTGCCACTCGCCCGTCTCGAACGCGGGGTCGCGGGCGGCCCGGACGTGCACGAGTTCGTTGTGGGACAAGATCTCCTCGGCCGGGCGCCCCATGGCGTCGGCCGCGCGGATGCCGTAGAGGCGTGCGGCGCCGTCATTCCAAAGGGTGATGCGGCCGGCCATGTCGCTGACGACGATGGCCTCGGTGGCGCGCTCGATGATGCCGGCGAGCTCGAGCAGCCGGCGCTCGTCTTCTTTGTGGTGGCGCCGCTGGGCGAAGTCGTCGAGGGCGCGGCGAATGACCACGGCGAGCCGGGCCAGGTTGCCCTTGAGCACGTAATCGTAAGCCCCGGCGCGGATGGTGGCAATGGCGTGTTCCTCGCCGATGGAGCCCGACAGGAAGATGAACGGAATGCCCGGCGTCCGCTCGCGAACGAGCGCAAGCGCGGCGGGACCGTCGAACGAGGGGAGGGAAAAATCCGAGATGATGAGGTCGGGCGCGGGATCGGCCGCAAGGCCGGCCAGGAAGGGTTCGCGAGACTGAACGACCGTGATGGCACATCCGGAAAATTCGGCCGCGAGGATTTCCCGGACGAGCTCGGCGTCCGTGGAATTGTCTTCGAGGTGGAGGATTTTCACTTGAGTGCGCCGGCCGCGGCGGGTGGCCGCAGGAGGAGTTCGTCGACGACCTGGAGGAGCTCGGGGGCGGCGAAAGGTTTGGCGAGCGCGCGCCGCGCCCCGAGTTTGGTGGCCATTGAGAGGTAAAGTGAGGCATGCGCGGTGTCGCCGGACATGGCGATGATCGGCAGAGCCGGCCATTCGCGATGAAGCGCGACGATGGCCTCAAGGCCATCGCTGTCGGGCATGACAAGATCAGTGATGACGAGGTCGGCGGGTGCAGCGCGAAAGAGCTTCACGCCCTGGCGGCCGTCTTCGGCCTGGACGACAGTGTGGCCGGCCTTAACGAGCGCAGTGGCGAGCACATCGCGAAGCATGGCGTCGTCGTCGATGAGAAGAATGTGCGGCATAGGCTCTGAAATTACCGGTTGGTTGCGAGCGGGGAGCCGCTCTTTGTTTCCCCGCCGGAAACTGGGCATGGAACTGGCATCCGCCCACTCTAGCATCAAACGTCCAGTCTCGTGAATCAGCGCAGCGCCAATTCGCACCTCAAGGTTTGTCCTAGGGCCATCACCCACCCAGCCCGTGTTCCTGCGCATAGCGCATGAGCTGGGCATTGTTTTCCAAACCGAGCTTCCGCAAAACGATCATGCGGTAGGTGCTCACGGTCTTTACACTCAAGTTAAGCTGCTTCGCGATCCCGCCCACCGTGTGCCCGAGGGCGATCAGGCGCAGCACTTGATCCTCCCGGTCGGACAGCATGGCGTGCATGGGCTGCCCATCGGGCTGTTTCACGGCGTTGACGAGCTGCTCCGCCACTTTCGCGCTGATGTATTGTCCGCTGGTCAGCACCTGTCGGATCGCCTCGATCAGGACTTTCGCGGCCAGATTCTTGTTCAGATAGCCATTGGCGCCGGCGCGGAGCACGCGCAGGGCAAACTGTTCCTCGGGATACATGCTCAGCATCAACACGGGCAGACGGGGAAAATCCGCCTTGATCTCTTTCAACACCTCCATCCCGCTCCGCCCGCCGAGGTTGATGTCGAGAATCACGATGTCCCATGGTTCCCGCCGCACCGCCGCGATGGCTTCCGCCGCGTGGGAGGCTTCGCCGACGCGACTCGCCTTTTCGGTATCGAGCAGGATGCGCTTCAGGCCCTCCCGAATCAATTCGTGATCGTCGCAGATCAACACCTTCAGGTTTCGCGGGCTCATGCGGGCATCCTCCCGTTCGGCTCCAGCGGAATCGTGACGAGCACGGTCGTGCCCCGGCCGGTCTCGCCCGTGATCCTGACGGCGCCGCCGATGTTCTGGGCGCGTTCGCGCATGCCCAGCAGGCCAATGGCCTTCCGGTCGTGCAATTCCGCCGCCGTGACGCCGCGGCCATTGTCGCTGATGCTGAGGGCCAGCTGGTCCGGCCCGGCTCGCAGGCTGATCTCCACCCGGGTGGCGTCGGCATGGCGCACGATATTGGTCAGCGCTTCCTGCAGGATGCGAAAGACCGCGGTGCTCTGGGCATCGGACAGGTTGGCGATCTCGTCCAGCCGCGTGACCGTGCACGGAATCTTAGAACGGAGGGAAAATTCCTTCAACTGCCACTCGATCGCTGCGGTCAGCCCCAGAATGTCGAGCTGACCGAGACGGAGTTCACTGGAGAGTTCCTGCACGACCTCGATCGTCTGGTCCACGGTCGCGTGCATCCGCGCGATCTGGGCACGCTGGCCGGGGGTCGCATCCGCCAGCTTCATCTCCAGGTCCGCGAGCCCCATGTTGAGGGCGGTGAGTTTCTGGCCAAGATCGTCGTGCAGCTCGCGCGCGATGCGTTTCGCTTCTTCCTCCCGCACGGTGTTCAACCGGCCGACTAGCTCGTGCAATTGCCGCTCGCTGCCTCGCAAGGCTGCCTCGGCCTCTTTCCGCTCGGTCACGTCGCGACAGACGGTCATCACGTGCGGCTGCCCCTGATGCTGGACGAGCGAAGCCCGCGTGTCCATCCAGCGCCAGCGACCTTCCCGGTCACGGA
>DATFUQ010000323.1:0-8583 GCA_035260745.1 Lacunisphaera sp.
GGCCACGGTCCGTCAGGAGACGGACCCTCCAAATTTATCAAGCCTCGCCACGACGTCCGCACGGAAGCGGTCGATGTAACCCACGGTGAATTTCTCCACCGAAATACTTTCGTCCCGCACGAGCGGCGTCAGATCCATCGCCCAGGTGAGGGCCGTGGCCTTGTCCGTGTCGTGCGCCACATGGAAGGTCGCATTGGCCAGCCGGCGGCCGGCCGTGGCGAGGTCGTAGCGCTTGCCGCCCGCAATCTGCGACCGAAAGGCGGCCAGGAGCTGCACCGCGAGATTGGGATTGGCCGAGGCGTCGAGCACCTGCTTGTCGGCATCGAGCAGCCAGTCGAGATCGCGCCAGACTTCGCAGCCATAGACCTGTTTCGGCTTTTTGTCTTCCGGCAGCGCCCGCAGTGCCTCCAGGCTGCGCAGGAAAACCGCCACATGGGTGTCGTGCTTGTCCGCCGGGTTGTGGAGATAGACCGTGTGGGCGCCGGCGGCCTGCAGGATCGCGAGCAAATCGGCCCGCACCGCGCCGGACCTGGCGCTCTTGACCGCCGTGCTGGGATGCGTGAGTTGCAACACCGCGGAGTATTCTCCCAGCTTGGCCGCCGCGCGCTGTTCCTCGCGGCGAACCGCCTTCATCTGTTCGTCGTTATGATTCGCAAATTTGCCGGACCGCGGGCTGCCCGAGCCGTCGGTGACGACCACGCCGGTAAACCAGCGGTCGGTCGAACCGTGGCACTCCGCGATGCCGTGCCAGGCCATGATCTCGATGTCGTCCTGGTGCGCCGCGATGCAGAGATGGGTGGTGCGGGCCAGCGCCGCCGCGACCGGACTGCCGTCCGGCACAAAAATATCAGCATCTGACTGGGATAATTTCATTCAGAGGAATGGCCACAAAAAGCACAAAAGCCGCAAAAAGGGAATCACTGGAAGTTGCCTGCATTAATTTTTGCGCCTCCTGTGCTTTTTGTGGCTGCTCAGGTTTGCTTTAAACTCAGCCACTCGATCCGCTCAGCGCGACCTGATTTCGCAAACTCCACCAGCGCGGCCGACAGCCGGTTGTCGCCGGTCGCCACTTCGAAGCGGCGCGGCATCCCGTCAAGAAACCGGCCGATGACCGGCTCGATCTCGCGGCCGAGCACCGACTCGTGCGGGCCGGTCATGCCGACATCGCACATGAAGGCGGTCTGCTTGCGCAGCAGCGACGCATCCGCCGTGGCCACGTGGGTGTGGGTGCCGAGCACCGCCGTTACTCGACCGTCGAGGTGCCAGCCCAGCGCCTGTTTTTCCGACGTGGCCTCGGCGTGGATCTCGACCAGCGCCCCGTCGAACTGGCCCGCGAGTTTTTGCAGCAACGTGCCGGCGCCAAGGAACGGGCACTCCGCCTTTGCGCCCATGAAGCTGCGGCCCAGCACCGTGAAGACGAGCAAGCGGAATCCGTTTTTCTCGATGATGACGTGGTCGCGGCCCGGGCAGGCGTCGGGCAGGTTGGCCGGGCGGCAGACGCGGTCGAGCGCGGTGATTTCACTCTCGAAGCCCTTCTGGTCCCACACATGGTCGCCGAGTGTGATGGCGTCCACGCCGGCCTCGTGCAGCGATTTGCAGATGGCGCCGGTGATGCCCGCGCCGGCGGCGGCGTTCTCGCCGTTGGCGATGACAAAATCGATGCCCCGCTCCGTGCGCAGCTTCGGCACCAGCGCGCCGACCATCTCCCGCCCGGGCTTGCCGACGATGTCGCCGATGAAGAGCAGCTTCATGAACTACGGCGCGAGGTAGCTGGCGCCCGAGGCGTTGCCCAGCGAGGGGGGGCTCAGTCGCGTGACCTTGCCGGACTCGGTATCGAGGATGTAGAGGCTGCGGGTGTTGGCGGCGCGAAAGGTGCAGATGACGTGCCGGCCGTCGGCCAGCCACACCGGCTCGATGGCGTCGGTCGGGGCTTTCGACACAATCTTGCTGGTCTTGGAGCCCAAATCGAAAACGCCGATCTGGTAGCCCTTGCCCACGCCCGCGGTGAACACGATTTTATCGGGCTCGGCTGTGCTCCAGTCGGGCTCGGCGCAGTATTTGGAAATGTTGGTCGCCAGGCGCGTCATGGCCCCGCCGGTGGAGGGCATGATATAGAGTTGCGGGCCGCCGGCGCTGTCGGACACGAAGAGGACACGCGAGCCGTCGGGTGACCACACCGGCGAGGCCTCGACACTCGGGGTGTTGGTCAGGCGGCGGATCTGGCGGCCCTGGGCGTTGCCGACATAAACCTCCGGGTTGCCCTCGCCCGAGAGCACCATGGCGACGCGCGAGCCGTCGGGGCTGTAGCGGCCGCCGCTGTTGGTGCCCTTGAAACTGGCGAGGAGCGAAATGCGCCGGTTGTTCAGCTCCAGCACGTAGATGTCGGGAAAACTGGTGCGGTAGCTGGTGAAGACAATCTTCGAGCCGTCGGGCGCCCAGCGCGGACCGAGGACCTGTTTGCCGTCGGAGGTCCAGCGGAGGACGTCGCCGAAAAAAAGATCGGAGGTGTAGACCTCGGTCTTGCCCGTTCTCTCCCCGACAAAGGCGAGCTTGCCCGCGAAGTAGCCGCGCAGCCCGCTGGTCTTGGCGACGGCGATGTCCGCCGCGCGCAGCAGGGCGTTGCGCTGGCTGGTGCCGGAAACAGTCTGGCTGTGCACGGGCGTGCCCGCGCTGCCCTTGGTGATGGTGAGGGCGACCTGGTTGGCGCCGGCCGGCGCGAAGTCCACAGTGTAGGCGCCGCCGCTCGCGACGAGCCGGTAGCGGCCGTGGGTGTTGAACGCGATGAGCGCCAGGTTCTGCAAGTCGGGCGACGACGAGCTGACGGTGAGCGCGATGACCGAAATGTCGGCCGCGACATCGACCACACCGATGTCGCGCTGGGCGAAGAGGGGCGCGGCGAGCGCGAGCCCGAGGAGGAAACGAAAAGCGTTCTGCATGCAGGTTAGTCTGTAAGTAATGACGAAAGTTCGGAACCGGTTTTTGTTTTACTCCCGGCAGCCTACTCACAAGGTCAAAGCGCTCCGTTTTCCAAGCCATTTTCGCAAACCATTGTGACCGCCGACACCATCAAGGAAGCTCTCAAGCAGGTGAAGTATCCCGGATTCAGCCGGGACATCGTCTCGTTCGGTCTGGTGCGCTCGGCGTCGTTCGCGGACGGTACCGCTCAGGTCGCGGTGGCCATCGCCACCTCGGACCCGAAGGTGCCGACAATGCTCAAGGCCGACATCGAGCAGTGCCTGCGCGCCCTGCCGGGGGTCAAAAGCGTCATCGTCGAGCTCGCCGTCGCCGCCGCCAAGTCCCCGCCCAAGCCCGGGCAGGCCGCCGTCGGCGGCGGCACCACGCCCGCCGGCCTCAAGCACTCTGTCGCCATCGCCTCCGGCAAGGGCGGCGTGGGCAAGTCCACCTTTGCCGTCAACCTCGCCTGCGCCCTCGTCCAGATCCTCGAAAAGCGCGGCCGGCCCGGCCGGGTCGGCCTGATGGATTGCGACATCTACGGGCCCTCCGTGCCGCTCATGATGGGCCTGCAGGGCCGGCCGGAGATCGAAGGCGACTCGCTTATCCCGCTCGAGCGCCACGGCGTGAAGGTCATGTCCATGGGCTTCCTCGTGGATGACAACACCCCTGTCGTCTGGCGCGGCCCGATGATCATGAAGACCATCCAGCAATTCGTCCAAAACGTGAAATGGGGCGAGCTCGACGTGCTGCTGGTGGACCTGCCCCCCGGCACGGGCGATGCCCAGCTTTCCCTCGTCCAGACCCTGCCGCTCGACGGCGCCATCCTCGTCACCACCCCCCAGACCGCCGCGACCAACGTCGCCCGGAAGGGCGGGCTGATGTTCCAGAAGGTCAATGTGCCGCTCCTCGGCGTGGCGGAGAACATGAGCTGGTTCGAGGACGCCGGCGGCCAGAGGGTGCCGCTCTTCGGCGAGGGCGGCGGCGCCATCACCGCCGAGGCGCTCGGCACCACCCTGCTCGGCCAGGTGCCGCTCTACGCCGAGATCCGGGCCGGCGGCGATTGCGGGCTGCCCGTCGTGGTCAACTCGCCCGACAGCAAGCCGGCACAGGTTTTCCGGAACATCGCCGCGACCTTGCTCGGGAAACTGAAGCTGTAACCAAGCTTAGGCCCTGTCATCGCGAGGCCGGCGGAGCCGGCCGTGGCGATCCAGCTAGATGGATTGCTTCGTCGCCCTTTATGCGGGCTCCTCGCAATGACGGAGGAGGGAAAACCCTCCTCTGCACGCGGGTTGACATGGACGCCGCGAGTTATCTAGGGTGATTTCCGCATGACACTGCTGCCGGGCCCCACCTTGCCGACGATGAAAGTCGGGCGTATATTCCCCTGTTAATCCACTCGTGCCCGTCATGACGACCATTACCCAGGAAACCAACGGCGGCAGCCGCGAATTCGTCAAGCAGTCGAGCCTTTACCAGGAGTTCCTGGCCGAGCGGGAGGAGATTTTGAAGCACAAGTGGATCGAATCCGAGCGGCTCGGCTATGACATCGGCTTCGAACGCGCCCTGCTCGACTGGATCCGCAAGCATCGCGACAGCTGGCGCGCCGCGCGCCGCGCGCAGCTGGCCGGCGGCACACCGCCGACCGAGCCGGCCAAAAAGTAATCGGTTTTTATGGAGGGCCCAGCTCCTGCCGGGCCGCGGCTCAGCGGGAGCTGAGCCCTCCAGATTTTTCGATCCAGCGTGACCGACCCTCCCCCAAAGCAAAAGGCCGGTCCGCGAGGAACCAGCCTGAATCTTATTTGGAGGCGGAACTATCAGTCCCGCGCTTGCCCGGCTGATGGCCGGGCCTCCATTCTTACTTGATCTCCTTGTGGAGGGTGTGGCGCTTCAGCCAGGGATTATACTTCTTCTTCTCGATGCGCTCGGTGACCGTCTTCTTGTTGCGCTTGGTGAGATAGCGCGAGACGGGTTTGCCCTCTTTGCGGGCTTCGGTGCACTCGAGTGTGACGGTTTCTTGCATGGCTTAAATGGGTTGGAAGCCGGAGCAAAGCCGTGCCCCCACCCCGTGCAACCTAAAAGTAATGCCGCCTCATGTGGGCTATTATTGCTATCAGCCGTGTAGGAGCCTGCTTGCAGGCGATTCATGGCGTAAACCGTTGGCGTGCTTTGTGAAATCGCCTGCGAGCAGGCTCCTACAACAAGGCAATTCCGCCCTACTCACTACTTTCGCTACGCCGAGACCTTCTTTTCCGTCAGCGGCATCATCACCCCGCGGCGGAAGAGCGTCACCTGGCCGGAGCTCGACGACACCACGAGGGCGATGCAGTCGGCCGCCACCGAGGCCGCCGCCGCCGCCGCGTGCCGCGCGCCCAGCCCGCTGGGCAGGGCGTGGTTGTGATCGGACGCCTGGATGAGCGCGCCGGCTGCCTCCACCACTCCGTCGCCGCGAATGATGAACGCGCCGTCGATCGACGAAAATTCCTTGATGGTCTCGTCCATGAACGGATTCAGGATGTTCCGATCCTCCTCCTTGTAGCCATAGAACGGATTGAGCACGAGCGGCTTGGTCAGCGTCGCGAGCTTCTCGCTGTCGCCGAGCACGAACAGGCAGCCCACCGGCCGGCCCTCGCGGCCCTCGACCGCCAGCTCGGTGGCCACGGCAATCACGCGCTCGAGCACCTCGGGCTTCACGTCCGGCGGCAGCAGGTCGGCATGGCCGGTGAGCAGCGTCTGGAATTCCTTCTCCACGTCCACGATCACGATCGTGTCGAACTGGTTGCTGCCCGCCAGGCCGCCCACGCAGCAGATGCGGTCGCTGAAGGTGATGAGCCCGCGCGTGATGCCGACCAGCACCGCGCTGCGCAACTGTGCCATGCGCTGGTTGGAAAAGGAGCGCACCTGGATGCTTTCGGCGAAACGTCCGGGGCGCACGTCCCCCTCGGCGAGGTTGCGGGTGACGAGGATGGTCTTGAGCGAGGTCTCCCATTTCGGCGCCTTGAAGCTGCCGGCAAAGGTGTCGCCGAACACCATCAGCCCGGTGCAGCCGCAGCCGGCGGCGATTTTCTCGGACTCGCGCAGGACGACGCGGTTGACGCGATTGGGCGGCACGGGCACGGGCTTGGCTGCCATGCCGCCGAAGCCGGTGAAAAGTTTCTCGTAAAGAACGCCGAGGTCGGGCGCCTGCACGAGGCTGTCCACGAAATCCTGCTCCTTCATCAGCCGGGCCAGCCCGGCGAGCAGCTGCAGGTAGTCCTTCGTCTTCTCGTCGGCGATGAGCATGAAGACGAGCCGCACGGGCTCGTTCTCCAGCGCGCCGTCGTAACGGATGCCGTAGTGGCTGCGGCCGACGGCGAGGATGTAACGGCGGCCCATCTTCACGCGGACATGCGGCATCGCGACGCCGAGGCCGAGGTAGGTCGTCATCGTGTTCTCGCGGCGCAGGAGGCCCTTGAGCAACGCCTCCTTGTTCAGGTCCGGGAAACGCTCGACCGTCAGGTTGAGCAGCTCGACCAGCGCGCCCTCCATGTCGGCGCTGCCGAGATCGATGACCCGGTTGCGGGAAATGTATTTGTCGAGTCGCATGGTGAGTTAGGACAACGTGAAAGGAGGCATTGTTATTCAGAAGCCATGAAGCCCGGACATGGTTTCCTGGTTTCTGAATACCTCGGTTTCTCCGTTATCTCCTGTGGAAGGAAATCACTTCTCCCATTCGAGCGCGCCCTTCTTCACCTCGTAGAAGAGGCCGAGCACGAGCACCCCGAGGAAAAACAGCATGGGCGACAGGATCGCGATGTGATGCGCGAGGAAGTCGCGGTAGACGAACGTCCACGGGATGAGGAACACCACCTCGATGTCGAAGAGGATGAAGAGCATCGCGGTGACGTAGAACTTCACCGAGAAGCGCGTGTGCGTGCTGCCGTCGGAGAGGATGCCGCACTCGTAGGCGGCGTCCTTGATCTTGCTGCCGGCCGCGCGCTGGCCGACCAGGTGGCTCAACGCGATGACGCCGGTCGTGATCGCGGCGGCGAGAAAGACCTGGACCAGGATGGGCAGATAGGCGGCGTAACTCATCACCCGATAGAGTCCCCAGCCCGCGCATTGGTTCAAGTGGAAACTTCTGCAGTTTCCTGATTTGTCATTGCGAGAAGTCCCGCTCGGCGGGACGACGAAGCAATCCATCTGACTGGATCGCCACGGTGCCCTTCGCGCACCTCGCGATGACAAGTCAAATCAGCCCAAACCCCAGCCGCGTGGGCGAAGCCCTATACGCGGAGAACGCCATTGCCTCGCCCCGGCAGCCTGCTTTGTTCCTCCCACCACGGGCCAATATCTGAGTCATACAACCCACAAGAAGACCTATGCACCGCTCCCTGCCCTTCGTGTTGTGTTCCGTTTTTTTGGTTTCGTGTGTGTCACTCCCAGGGCCGCCGGCGACAAATTTCTTCAGTGAGCCAAAATTGCTGCACTTTGCCGAGGCAGCAGCATCCGGAGATACATCGACTCTCGATCGTCTCATCAAGAGTGGAGTGAACGTGAATGCGACCGGCAGAGGTGATATGACAGCCACGCTGTGGGCATTGCTTCATCAGAATAAGAAAGGCGTCGGATATCTCCTAGCGCACGGAGCTAATCCAAACGTTCAACTCACAGAAACGTTTGATGATCTGGTAATCGAAGGAAATTCAGTGATATCGTTTGCTGCGATGCACGAGGATAGCTGGTATCTGAAGGAAGTTCTTAAACACAGCGGTGACCCGAACCTCGTAAATGCGACCCGATCCCATACGCCAATTTTCTCCAGTATTTTTAGCCGTCGACCCGAGAATGCACGAATTTTGATTGCGGCTGGCGCAAATCTTAACTGGCAAGATCGCGATGGTGAAACCGCTCTTGATGCAGCTGCAGTCGCATGTTTCTACGATCTGTTTTACGCAATGCTGGAGGCGGAGGCCGATCCCACAATTAAGAACAGATGGGGATCGACAGTTCTCTCCACGATTAAAACTATCCGCACTGATCCCAAAAGCAGTCAATGGCAGTGGCGGCAGAAAGTAATCGATCGCATGCGGGCGAAGGGGATCGATGTGGACAATGGTCGCTAACAACTAATCGCCAACCGGCCGCCAGAGCCAAAGCGCTGACTCAGGGCTGGCCGGTGCCGACGCGCTGCCATTGCACATGGGCGGTGTCAGTCGAGCCGACACCGAGCTGCCGGGCGAACTCGAGCAGGCGCGAGTCGTCCTCCGAGATGGGCTCGAAGCCGGTTTTTTTGCGCTCGGCGTTGAGCTTTCCCACCATGAGGGAGTCGAGGATGACCGGGTCGGCGCTCATCCACAGGCGGTGCTCCGAGACGGTGTAGAGCGAGTTGAAATACGGGCCGCCAATGAACTGGTAGCGCTGCAGGCTGACGAAGTTGAGCACCCAGCCCTCGCGCAGCTCCGGGATGGCGGCCATCTCGGCCACGGCGGCGGGCGCGGTGGCGGGGCTCTTGAAGAAGCGGAACGTGTTGCTGGCGTTCCAGAGCGTGGCGTTGACCAGCGCGCCGTTGATGCCGAGCACCGGGTGGTCGGTGTAGACCGGCAGGTTGATCCAGAAGTCGGCCTCGAGGAACAGCGGCGTGGCGAGGAA
>DATFUQ010000324.1:0-3942 GCA_035260745.1 Lacunisphaera sp.
TGGCACCACGCACGGGGCAGCAGGGGCGGACGGGGACGCTTGGTGGGGTGGGCTCATGGAGAGGTCGGGCTCCGCGTAGTGGTTCCCAATCGGGATAGACCTCAGTTGAGGAAAAACAAGCCGTAACCGGGTTTTCACACCGGTGCTAAAATCTCTTTGGGGGTGTTTCGTGGTTCATCCGTCTTAAAAGCTTCCGGATAACGACCAGCTCAGGCCGAATAGCGACCCGCCGGCGCAGGCTGCAAGACGTCGCCTGGGTGAAACCGGTTTTTAAACAACAAAGCCCGCCGAAGTGGCGGGCTTTGTTGTTTTGAAGACTGTCGACGACTTACTTGCCAGGCGGCTTGTCGCTTATGATGGGCTTGAAGGAGATGCCGGAATCCGGCACTTCAGCCGGCTTGGCCACGGCGGGTTGACTGGCGAGCAGCATGGTGGCGCGGCGTGACCAGGAGCCGGTGGCGTCGATCTTGGACACATCGTCGACGAGTTTTTTCACCTCGGCGGTTTTGCCGGCCTCGGCGGCAAGCGAAGCGAGGTGATAGGTGGCCTCGGCGCGCACGTTCTTGGGCAGCGATTGGTCGGTGCCGAGGGCTTTGAGCGCGGCCTCACCGGCGGTCCGGTCGCCGCCATTGAGTTGGCTCATGGCCAGGCCGAGCTTCGCCCGACCCAGCAGGGCCTCGTTCTTCAGGTTTCCGGCCGCCTGTTGGTAACTGGCGGCGGCGGCTTTATAATCGGCGTTGGAGAATTTTTCATCCGCCACCTGCAGGTAGGCGACACCCGCCAGGGCGTGGCCGGGGTTGGCCGCGGCAAAAGCGGCGAGCTGGTCGGTCCGCCCGGTGAGTTTGGCGTATTCGGCCTGCACGTCCCGCTCATGGCCGGCGGCGTAATATTCCCAGCCTTCGCGGGCCATGATGGCCAGCAGCGCGACGCCGCAAAGCATCAGGACTAGGTTGCGGTTCTTCATCCAGAAATCATGGATGGCGGCCTCAAAACCGGGCTCGTAGACCGGGGCGGCGCTCTGAGGGGACTGGTCGGCGGGGGGAAGTTGACTCATGGAACCGCGCAGGTTGAGGAGCGCCCGCCGGCGCCTCAACGCCAAAATGGGCCGGCCTCAGTCAAAAACCACGGTCTTGTTGCCGTAGACGAGGATACGGTTCTCCCAATGCCAGCGCACCGCCTGGGCCAGCACGGATTTCTCCAAGTCCCGCCCTTTGCGGACCAGATCGTCCACGCTGTGCCGGTGTGTCACCCGCACCACGTCCTGCTGGATGATGGGACCGTCGTCGAGCATGGCGGTGGCGTAGTGCGCCGTGGCGCCGATGAGTTTCACCCCGCGTTCGTGGGCCTGATGGTAGGGCCGGCCACCGGCAAACGCCGGCAGGAATGAATGGTGGATGTTGATGACAGGCTGGCTAAATTTTTTCAGAAAATCCTCCGACAGCACCTGCATGTAACGGGCGAGCACCACCAGCTCCACGCCCGCCGCGCGTAGAATTTCCAGTGCTTGCGTCTCGGCCGCCGTCTTGGTCGGCGCGGTCACCGGCACATGATGAAAGGCCAGCCCATAGTGCCGCGCAACCCCGGCGAGATCCGCGTGGTTGGAAACCACGCAGGTAAAGTCGCCGCCGAATTCCCCCGCCTGCCAGCGCAGGGCCAGATCGTGAAAGCAATGATCCTCCTTCGAGACAAAGATGGCGCCCTTGGGCCGGTGAACCGAATACGCCACCTTCGCCGCCATGCCCAGGGAAGCGGCGAAATTGCGCAGCTCCCCCGCCTCGGTCACGCCATCGCCGTCAGCGGGCACCCATTCAATGCGTTGGAAAAACTCCCCCGCCTCCATGTCGCGATGCTGGTCGGCATGGAGAATGTTGCCCTGCCGCGCATAAATCCATCCCGCGGTCCTGGCCACGAGACCGGGCTGATCGGGGCCGTGCAGCAGTGCAACGAGCGTGGCGGGAGTTTTCATGAGCGCCCCGTTACATCGGCTCGACGCTGTCGCGGTATTGCTGCAGCGGCCGCACGTCCACGCGCTTTTGTTTCATGGCCCGGATGCCGCCGAGCGCCGCCCGTGCGCCCGTGAGCGTCGTCATGATGCAAACCGAGTTGCCAACCGCGGCCGCACGGATGGCGTTCTCGTCATGGCGCGGGATCATGCCCTTGGGTGTGTTGATGACCATGTTGATTTCGCCATTCTTGATCATGTCCACGCAATTGGGCCGGCCCTCCTGCAGCTTGTTGACGAACTGCACCGCCAGGCCGTGCGACTGCAGCAGCCGCGCCGTGCCGCCCGTGGCGACGATGGAGAAACCAATCTCGGCAAATCCCCGGGCCAGGGAGATGGTGTCCGGCTTGTCGGAGTCCTTCACGCTCAGGAACACCTTGCCGCTGAGCGGCAGACCCGGCTTGGCGGCCATCTGCGTCTTGGCAAAGGCGATGCCGAGATCGTCATCCATGCCCATGACCTCGCCAGTCGAACGCATCTCGGGTCCGATCACGATCGTCGCGCCGGGGAACCGGGCGAACGGGAACACCGCCTCCTTCACGCACCAGTGCTTCGGTTTCACCTCGCGGGTCAGTCCGAGTTCGGAAAGTTTTTTGCCGGCCATGACCTTGGCGGCGAGCTTAGCCAGCGGCACGCCGATGGCCTTGGCCACGAACGGCACGGTGCGCGACGCGCGCGGGTTCACCTCGAGCACGTAGAGCTGGTTGTCCTTGATGGCGAACTGCACGTTCATCAGGCCGACGACCTTCAGGGCCTTCGCCAGCGCATAGGTGGCGCGGCGCACGGTCTGCAGCATCTCGGGTGAAAGGGTGTGCGGCGGCATCACCATCGCCGCGTCCCCCGAATGCACCCCGGCAAATTCAATGTGCTCCAGCATGCCGCCGATGATGGCGGCTTCACCGTCGCTGATGCAGTCCACGTCGAGCTCGATGGCATCCTCGAGAAACTTGTCAATCAGCACGGGCTTGTCGGGCATCACCTCGAACGCCTGGCGAATGACGCCATTGAACTCCTCCTCGCTGTAGACGATGAACATGCCCCGGCCACCGAGCACGAAGGACGGCCGGAGCAGCACCGGGAAACCAACCTCATGGGCAAAGATCAGCGCATCCGTTTCGTTCAGCGCGGTGCGATTGGGCGGCTGCTTGAGCCCGATCTGGTCGAGAATCGCCGAAAAAAGTTTCCGGTCCTCCGCCACCTCGATGCTTTCCGGCGAGGTGCCGATGACATTCACCCCGTGCGCCTTGAGCGGGGCGGCGAGGTTGAGCGGCGTCTGGCCGCCAAACTGCACGATGGCGCCGGAGCATTTCTCCTGCTCGTAGATTTCCAGCACATCCTCCAGCGTCAGCGGCTCGAAGTAGAGCCGGTCGCTCGTGTCGTAGTCGGTGGAGACGGTCTCGGGGTTCGAATTTACCATGACGGTTTCGAACCCGATCTCGCGCAGGGCAAATGACGCATGCACGCAGCAGTAGTCGAACTCGATGCCCTGGCCGATGCGGTTCGGTCCCCCGCCGATGATCATGATTTTTTTCTTGGTGGACGGGATCACTTCGTTTTCATCGCCATAGCTTGAATAGTAGTAGGGCGTGAACGCCTCGAACTCCGCGGCGCAGGTGTCCACCAGACGGTAGGTCGTGTTGACGCCGGCCTGCTTGCGGTGTGCGCGCATCGCGTCGAAATCCGTCTTGAAGAGATGCGCGAGCTGCGCATCGGAGAAGCCGAACTGCTTGGCGCGGCGCAGCGCGGCCGGGTCGATGGTCTTCAGCGTATGCTTTCCGAGCGCCGCCTCCATCTCGTGGATCTCGCGCAACTGGTGCAGGAACCAGGGATCGATCTTTGTCAGGTCGAAGATTTGCTCCACGGTGTAGCCGGCCCGGAAAGCGTGGCGAAGGTAGAATACGCGCTCGGCGTTGGGCGTGCCGAGTTTCTGCCGGATGGTG
>DATFUQ010000325.1:0-4230 GCA_035260745.1 Lacunisphaera sp.
ACGACCGAACCCAGACTGGCAGCCAGCACCAAGGCGCCGAAGGTCAGCAGCCAGGGCCACCTGGCCTGCAGCCAACGGACGAATCCGCCCGCCGCATCGGCCGGCGACGCCGGGTTGACCGAGGCAGGCAGGAGGGCGCGGAACGAGGGTTGGTCCAGCAGTCGCGTCACGACGTCGGTGCTTTGCGTCAACACCCACCGGGTCTCCGCCGCCTCCAGCAGATGCCGGTCGCCGTTTTTCAAGTAAGCCTGCACCGCGGTCCGCCGCAGCTGGGCGGACTGGGCGGCGGTCTGGTGAAAATAGCGCGCGTGACCCTCGGTGCTGTGGATATACAACCCGGCGACGACGATGCCGCACCAGACAAACACCATGGCCAGAAATTGCGGGCGGGCCCGGCCGGCGTCCGGGGCCAGCCGGGTGAGGGCGAGGGCGCCGGCCAGCACACCGATGAAGAGCAGATCGCCGTAGCGGGAGACGTAATCATTGGTGTCGCCATGGCGGGCAAAGGCGAGGGCGCCGGCTTGCGCGCAATTCCAGAGGCCGAGCGCAAAGATGATCCGGTCGAAGGGCGCGGCGCCGGTCTGCCGGCGGAGGCGCAGGGCATGCACCAGCCAGGGCAGTTGCACAATGGCCAGTGCGCCCGGCAGGCCGCTGGGCCAGCCGAGCAGATGCAAGCTGGAGTGCAGGAAGACCAGCGGGGATCCGGCGACCTGGGCCAGGGATTGGTCCGAGGGCAAACGCCAATGAATGATCGCCAGGAACCCAAGGCCGAGAGCAGCGACGATCAGTGGCACCACCAATCCGCGACGGTCCCGGAGGCCGGTCCAAAGCTGGGAGGCGACGACGGCCAGCGGGGCCAGCCACATGCTGGCGAGCGTGAAAAGACCGGCGACCGCCGCGACCTGGGCCAGCCACCAGCCCCGGGAGCCGGACGGATGCGTGCAGGCGCCCTGCACATGCAGGAACAGAAAAATCAGGGCCAGCGGAAACTGGGATTGGAAGCCCCAGGCGATGTTCTCCCAGGCGTGGGGCAGGGCCCCGCCAAGGAGCAGAACCGCCGTGACGAACCCAGCCGGTCGCGGCGACAGGTTGCGCCACGTCCACCGGGCAGCGAGCCAGATGAACGTCGAGTGCAAGCCGGCGTTGACGGTCATCTGCACCAGCGGATCCCAGCGGCCGGTGAACACGACCTGCAGCCACGCGAGGAGACGCGTCCAGACCGGCAGATGCTCGAAGTTCGGCGTGAAGAACGTCCAGGGCCGCAGGGTGCCGTCAAGCCAGGGGGCGATGATCTGCGCGGCCTCGATGAACCACTGGTCGTTGTAAGGCACATCGCTGGCGTAGAGATGAATTTCGCGGAGACGGGCGGCGAACACGACGACGGCAGTGCCAGCCGGGATCAACCAGATCCAGCGCGAACGCGGCGACAAACGGGCCGGCGTGTTCACGGCCGGCGCGGGCCGGCTCCAGACGGTCAGGGCGTCGGTCACGATGGCGGCAAGGGCGAGGAGGTAGAGCGGATAGGCGGAGGCCATCGCCGCCGGGCTCATGTTGTAGAAGGAGGTGACGTGGACCAGCACGTTGATCGTGAGGTAGGCGGCGCAGGCGGCGAGCAGGGCGGCGGCGAGTCCGAGGAGAAACGTGAAGCGGCGATCCAGCAGGGTTTCGACGCCGCGCACGAATCCGGCCAGAAGCACGAGCGGCCCGAGCCACGAGAACAGGCGGCCCAGGCCCACGCCGATGTTTTCCAGCAAGTCCACTTTCCAGGCATCGAGGGCGGACTGGCTCGGGGGCGCGGGGTCGGGCGAGCGCGGCGCGAAGCTGAGGCGGGTGCCGGTCAGGTCGCGGAACGGCTTCAGCTCGGCGTAGTCGCCGAGACTGTCGGGCGCATGGGCCGTGAAGTTCTTGAAGAAGATAAAAAAGGCGCCGTATTCCACCGCACCATCCGCCAGCGGCCGGGCCAGGCTGGCGGTGAGCGGTGGCATGAAACCGGTGCGGGGCGGTCGCGCCGCCACCCAGCCGGCGTCGCACGCAGTGTTCAACTCGTCGGCGACGAGCTGATAGTAGCGCATGGCGCTCCCCGCATCGGGTGCGACGCCGGCCGCGGTGACGGCATCGCGCAACGCCCAGATGAACCAGCCGCCGCGGATCTGGCGCTCGGTGGCGGAAAAAAGCGCCTTCTCCGACCAGTTGTCGCTGACAAAGGTCTCGAAATAAGGGCGCAGCCGCGCGAAGGCCGGGCTGAACTTGTAAGCCACCTCGCGCATCTGCCGGGTCACGGGCACTTGGGGAAGCTCGGGGCCAGCCTGCAGCCGGGTCAGGGCGCCATAGGCGGCCTTGAACTCAGGAGCATGGAACTCAACCGTGCCGAACCAGCCGTAATACCGCAGGTTCAGGGTGCAGATGATGAGAACCGGCAGCAGCGCCGCCACCACGATGAGGCCGAGGCTGACCGAAAGCGCACGCCAGCGTTCACGGAGTTCACGTCCAAGCGACAGCGCGAGTCCGCCGAGCAACAGGCCGACGGCGGGCAGCAGCCACACGCTTTCCTCGCGGGTCAGCCAGAAGCAGCCCAGGGCCAGGCCGGCCAGGGTGGCGGATCCGGCCTGACGGCGCCAGGATTCGCGGCGCCGGACGAACAGTTGCACGAGTCCCGCGATCACCAGCAGGCCCAGCGGAGTGTAGAGATTCTGGCGCATGAGCCGGCCAAGGTTGCCGGCATCGTAGCTCATGGGATTCCAGAGCAGCAGGGCATAAAGGGAGAATTGCGCGGAGCCGGGACGCACCCAGGGGGCGACAGCGCGCGTGACCGCGGCACACGACACGGCGTAAAGAATCTGCTGGGCGAGCAGAAGGGGCAGCCCGATCCAGAACGCCCCGGCGATGAACAGGGGGAAGAGCGGGCCCTTGGCCAGGGTGTATTGATTGTAGGGCCCCAGCCATTCGCCGTTGATGATCCGCGCGGCGAGATCGACGAACAGGCGGTCGTCATGGAAGGCCGGGCCAATCGCATAGATTGCCTGGCCGCTGGTGAGCCAGAGTTTGAGGGCGGTGAGGACGAGCGCCGCCCAGAACCATCCGCGATTGACGGGACGGGGCGGCATCAGCGGGGGCGCCCGGTTCCGGCCGGGGCTGGTCCGGGCACGCGGTTGCTCGCGGGGAAGTTCACTTGAATTGGATATCGGTCCAGCCGGTCCAGTCGTAGGCAAATTCCCCGAAGGGGCCGGGATCGACGCGCAAGGTGACGCGGCCACTGCCCTTGGGCAGACGGACGCGGAATTTCTGCAGCCCACGGTCGTTCAGCATGGTGGCGGGATTCAGGAATCTTTCGTGCAGCATCGTCGGATTGGTTCCGTCGCTCCAGGAAATGGTGAAAGTGGCGCCATTGGTGCGGCCGCCGTTGGAATAGGCGCCGGCAACGAAGCCGAAGGCGCCGATGAGCTCCGAAGCCCCGGCAGGCACTTCAAAGATCATCACGCTCGGCGCGTGCATGACCATCACCGGATGATTGTCGATGTGATCCTCGTTGGGCGGATTGAGCGCCTCGTAGGATATGGGGGTGTCGACAAACATGTGGAATTTGGCCTTGTCCGCATTCTTAAAGTATTCCTTCCCGGCCTCCGAGGGGGGCAGGGAGTAAAAGGATACCTTGATGTCATCCTGCAGGCAGTCGCGATCCTGCGGCGCACATTCAATGGAGATGCCGTGGACGCGGAGAGCCGGACTGCCGCTGGCGGCGCGCATGAAATCGGGGAGCTCATTGACCAGGGGACTGAGCATGAAGCCGGTCTGACCGATGGGCTGGGGCAAACGGTAGTCCGCCGCCTCGCCTTTTGCGTCGGTGACGTGCAACTGGACGAGCGGCGGCTTGTAGAGAAAACGCCGCAGCTTGCCGAGCAGGCTGAAATGGTAGTCGATCTCGACCCAGACATTCTGCCTGGCCAGGTCGGCGAGGTCGACTTTCTGGCCGAGGCGGACCGTGGTGGAGCGGATGAACCTGGGTTCGAAGTCGGCGACAGAGAAGGGGCCGGGTTTGCGCTGCCACAGCGTGAAACCCTGTTCCGAGTACAGGTAGGTGTAGCGCTGGACCAGCAGGCGCAGGACATGGGGGTCGTCCATGGTGGCGAGGCGGCCGTCGATGGTCTGCAGCTTGAAGAGGACGAAATCGGGCGCGCGTTCCGAGGCATAGTAGTCGTAGTTCAGGCGGGACAGGTAGGGCGTGTAGGCCGA
>DATFUQ010000326.1:0-8346 GCA_035260745.1 Lacunisphaera sp.
CAAAGCCGAGCCGATGAAGGAGGCGGTCGACTGGCTGGAGGACTACCGCCGCCACTGGGAGGAGAGTCTCGACCGCCTCGCCGACTATTTGCGGAAACTCCAAGCGAAGAAACCCAAGGGAAAGACGCATGGCCGCCAAAAGTAACCTGACCGAGGACATCTCCGACCGGGAGATCGTCAGCACCCGCGTCTTCGCGGCACCACGCGAGTCGGTCTACGCGGCCTTCAGCGATCCGGGCCGGCTTGTGCAGTGGTGGGGGCCGAAGGGTTTCACCAGCACGCTTCACCAGTTCGACCTGCGCCCGGGCGGCCAGTGGCGGCTGACCCTGCACGGCCCGGACGGCACGGACCACCCCAACGACAAGGAATTCCTTGAGGTCCGTCCGCTGGAGCGGATCGTCTTCCACCACCGGCAGTCCCGGCATGGTTTTCACATGACGATGACTTTTGCCGCCCAAGGCGAGCAAACCGCCGTCACTTGGTTGATGCAGTTCGAGTCGGCGGCGGATCTCGCCCCCCTCAAAAGGCTGATCGCCGAGGCCAATGAACAAAACTTGGACCGCCTCGCCCATCATCTCCAGCTAATCCAACAAGCAAAAACATGACCGCAAAAAACAACCCCAACCCCGGCACCTCTGACCGGGAAATCGTAATCTCCCGGGTCGTCGACGCGCCGCGCGAACTCGTATGGCAGGCGTGGACCGACCCGCAACACGTCGTCCGCTGGTGGGGGCCGCGCGGTTTCAGCACCACGATCAAGAAGATGGATTTCCGCATCGGCGGCGTCTGGGAGCACGTCATGCGCGGACCCGACGGGGTGAACTATCCGAACAAAAGCACTTTCAAGGACATCGTGCCGAACGAGCGCATCGTCTATTCACATGGCGGTGGCCGCGAGAAAGGGCCGGGGGCCACCTTCGAGGCAACGTGGACCTTCGAGACGGTGGAGTCCGGCAAGACACGGCTGACCGGCCGCATGGTGTTTCCCTCGGCCGAGGCGCGCGACTTCGTGGCCCGGGAGTTCGGGGCCGTCGAAGGCGGCAAGCAGACGCTGGAGCGGCTTTCCGAACACCTGCCGGCGATGCAGATGCGTGAATTCGTCGTCACGCGGGAGTTTGCGGCTCCGCGCGACCTGGTGTGGCGGGCCTGGACACAAGCGGAGCACCTCAAGCAATGGTTCGGCCCGAAAGGCTTCACCATACCGGTGTGCTCGCTCGATTTCCGGGCAGGCGGTGAATTTCACTACTGCATGAAATCGCCCGACGGGCACGAGATGTGGGGCAAGTGGACCTTCCGGGAAATCGTGCCGCCGGAAAAACTCGTGGTGGTCGTATCCTTTTCGGACGCAAAACGCGGCGTGACCCGCCATCCCCTGAGCGCCACCTGGCCGCTCGAGACGCTGTCCACCACGACCCTCACCGAGCGCGACGGCAGGACCACGCTGAAGCTTCGTTGGGTCGCGATCAATGCGACCGAGGCCGAGCGCAAGACCTTCGACTCCTCGCACGAAAGCATGACGCAAGGCTGGGGCGGCACGATGGAGCAGCTCACCGCCTACCTGGCCAAAGTCCAGCACGGAGCCTGACCATGTCCACCCCAAGTTCACTGGCCGACGCGGGTTTTGTCATCTCGCGCGAGTTCGACGCTCCACGCGAGCTGGTGTGGCGCGTTTGGACCGAGCCGAAGCACATGGCGCAGTGGTGGGGGCCGCGCCTCATGACGAACCCCGTCTGCGAACTGGATGTGCGGCCGGGCGGCGCGTATCGGATCGTCATGCGCAGCCCGGAAGGCACGGATTATCCGATCCGCGGTGTTTTCCGCGAGGTCGCGCCGCCAGCGCGCCTGGTGCTGGCGATGGATTGCTCGGAGCATCCGGCCACGTGGCACCAGATGGTGAAACCAGGCTGCAAGCCGGGTGAGAACCCGGCCGGCACACTGCTCACGACGGTTACTTTCGAGGAAATCGGTGGCAAGACCATCCTCACCATACAGACACGCTTCGATTCCCCCGCCATCGCCGCCGCAATGGTGAAGATGGGCATGACCGAGGGCTGGTCGCAAAGTCTCGACCGTCTCGCCGAACTTCTGGCTCGCGCCAGTTGACATTTATTCCCCAGCCACCTAATAAAAAATCATGGAAGCGACCACCCCAACCGCCCCCGTCTCCAAGTCAGCGCGCGTGACAGGCTATGTCCTCAGCACCCTGCCAGTGCTCATGCTGCTCATGAGCGGTGTGATGAAAATCGCCCAGACCGCCGAGGTCGTGAAGGGCTTTGCCGACTGGCCTCCCGGTAGTGCAGTCGCAATTGGCATTCTGGAGCTCGCCTGCACGGTCGTCTATCTGGTCCCGCGCACCGCCGTGCTTGGCGCGATTTTGCTCACGGGCTATCTCGGGGGCGCCACGGCCGTGTCGATGCGCCTGGGGGTCTCCTTTGTCCTTCCGGTTGCTTTCGGCGTGCTCGTTTGGGGCGGGCTTTACCTGCGCGACCCGCGGCTGCGCGCGCTCATCCCGCTGCGGCGTTGACCAGTGCAGCTGGCGCAATTGCCGGCTGTGCCACGCGCCCAATGCCAGTGCGTCCTAATCGCGCCACGGCATTTCCAACGGAATGATGGCATGGCGGCGGAGTTCGACGCCCCGCAGAAAGGTGACAATCGCCCGTTCGCCGATGCGATCGCCCGTCAGCAGCTTGTGCAGGTCATCCACCGCCGGGGTGGCCGTGCCATCCAGCGCCAGCAGGATGTCCCCTTCGAGCAGGCCGGACCGCAGGGCGGGACTACCGGGCTCCACGCCGGAGACCAATACGCCGGTTTCCTGTTCGAGGTGATGGTGACGGGCGACCTTGCGGATCAGGGGCACGTTCTGGCCGGCGACCCCGATGAAACTGCGCCGGACGCGTCCCTCCTTGATGAGCCACGCCGCGACCCACCGGGCGGTGTTGCTGGCGATGGCGAAACAGATGCCCTGGGCCGGCCGGATGATGGCGGTGTTCACCCCGATGACGCCGCCGTGCGTGTCGATCAGCGGACCACCGGAATTGCCCGGATTGAGCGCGGCATCGGTCTGGATGACGTTGTCGATCAAACGACCCGAGGCGCTGCGGAGCGAACGCCCCAGTCCACTGACAATGCCCGCCGTGACCGTTTGCTGGAATCCCATCGGTGACCCGATGGCGATCGCGATCTGGCCGGGCCGAATCACACTGCTGTCCGCGAGTTCCAGATGGACAATTTCATCGGCGCTTACCCGCAGCACCGCGAGATCGGTTTCCGGATCGTCGCCGATGAGATCAGCCGCCAGCTTGCGGCCGTCCGCGAGGCATACCGCCAGCTCGCGCGCCCCATGGACGACATGGCTGTTGGTGAGCAGGTAGCCGTCGGGGGAAATAAAGAAACCCGAACCGGAGCCTGCCGGAGACTGCCGGCCCCCGACTTCAATATGCACAACGGCCGGGCGCGCCGCGGCCACCGCGCTGGAAACAGCCTGCGAGTAGGCATCGAGCAGCGATTCGTCGGAGGGCGCGCGGGAGACGGGAGCGAGCATGGATTCCATGGCCGTCCAATGAGCATGCAAATCGCCCCAACGCAAACGACTCGACCTGGATGGGCGGTCGGGGCGCGGGATTCCGGCTGAGGTATTTGGCGCTGGCAGGCAAGGCGTGGTAGCTCCGTCCGGTTATCTTTGGATTCGCCCCGCAGCTCTGCCTGCCTAGTTTTGCCCGGCATGCACCGCTACATCGCCTTTCTCCGCGGGATCAACCTCGGCCGGCGCCGGCCCGAGATGGCCGAGCTGCGCGCGCTCTTCGAGCAGCTGAAGTTTACCGACGTCTCGACCTTCATTGCTAGCGGGAACGTGATCTTCGCCAGCAGGATCGCGGACAGCAGCAAACTGGAAAAGCAGATTCAGGATCACCTCAAGAAATCCCTCGGTTACGGGGTCGATACTTTCGTCCGCACCCGGGCGGAGCTGGCGGCGGTGGCAGCTTTCCGGCCGTTTGCCGAGGCCGAGATGGAAAACTCCGGCTACACTGTCTATGCGGGTTTTCTGAAGGAAGCCCTCAGCCCGGAGCAGGCTCGCAAGTTCCTGGCCTGCCGGACGCCGGTGGATGCGCTCTGCCTGGAGGGCCGGGAGTATTACTGGCTGTGCCGGATTAAATCCAACGAATCCAAGGTCTGGAGCTCGCCGGGTATGAAAGCTGTCAAGCTGCCCACCTACTCGATGCGCAACCTGACCACCGTGCGCAAACTCGCGTCCCTCTACCCTGTCGTCGCCGCCTAGCTCATCGGCTGAGTTGTTACAGACGTGTAAACTCGGACCCCGGTGGCCGGAATTGTTGAACGGTCCCGCCCGCCGTTGCGTCTGTCACGTCGTAGCAAGGTCAGTCAGTGTGTGTTAGGTGAAGGGCCGTCTAGGGGTAGACGGCCCTTCTTGCTTTCCCACCGGGAGTTTTACCGCGCGGCAAAGTCGGCTGTCCCAAGCGTTGAAATTTTATGCCGGCGTGGTGCGCCTATCGAGGGAAATCCCTGCCCGTTTCCGGCAGCAGCGCCCACTAATAAATTGGTGCCCCCACGGGGAATCGAACCCCGGTTAACGGCTTGAGAAGCCGCTGTCCTAGCCGCTAGACGATAGGGGCGGAAAACCGAAAGTACAAACAAGCACCCGACGGCCGCCCGTCAAGTGCGCAAACTGAAATGGCAGGAAAGAACAATGGGGAACTCAGAAATGCAGGAAACGGAGTTTCGCTCGAATTTGGACCTTCCTGATTTCCAGCTTTCTACATCAGGCCTTGAACAGCTCCTCGGGCTTGAAGAAACGCGCGAGCTCGAGCCGGGCGTTCTCGTCGCTGTCGGAGGCGTGCACCACGTTCTTCATCATCTCGGTGCCGAAGTCGCCGCGAATCGTCCCCTTGGCCGCCTTGCGCGAGTCCGTCGGGCCGAGCAGGTCGCGCACCTTCAGCACGATGTTGTCGCCCTGCAGCGCCATCACGATGACCGGACGCGAGCTCATGAAGGCCTCGATCTCGGGATAAAACGGCTTGTCGGCCACATGCGCGTAATGCTCGCGCAGCAGGGCCGGCGTCAGCCGCACCATCTTGCAGCCCACGATGGCGAAGCCGGCGCTCTCGAAGCGGTTGAGCACGTTGCCGACATGGCGCTGGGCCATGCAGTCGGGCTTAAAAATGACCAATGTTCTCTGCATATAAGCGGCCCACCATACTTTTAGGGACTCGTTTGAAAAGAACTGTTTTCAGGAATCTTTCGGGTCGCCGGGCGCGCAAAGTCCGCCAAGCCGCCAGCGTCGCCGTCCGTGCTTCTCCATGGTCCACCATGGGTTGCGGATAATCCCGGCCCAACCCGCCCCGGGCGCCAGCGCTCAGAGTGCCTCGGTATAGAGCTGCTCGTAGGCCGCGACGGCCTTCGTCCACGAAAAATCCCGCTGCATGCCATTGCGTTGCGCGGCGGCATAGTGCGCCTTGTCGGCGTGGAGCGCCAGCGCGCGCTGCAAGGCGGCGTTGAATCCCTCCTGGGTCGGCTCGAACACGATGCCGGTGCCGTGCTCGGGATCGACGGCGATGTCCGTCACCGTATCGACCAGTCCGCCGACCTTGCTGACCAGCGGCACGGTGCCGTAGGCTTGGCTGTACATCTGGTTCAGCCCACAGGGCTCGAAAAGCGAGGGCATCAGGAAAAAATCCGAGCCCGCCTCCACCAGGTGGCTCATCGCCTCGTCGTGCCGGACGCAGACTCCCACCTTGCCGGGATGCGCCGCGGCGAAATCCCGGAACAACTCCTCGTATTTCTTCTCGCCGCCACCGAGCACCACCAGCCGGCAGTTCTCCTTTTCGAAAAAGTCCTTCGCGCCAAACACCAGGTCCAGCCCCTTCGCCGCTGTGAAGCGGCACACCATGCCGAAGACCGGCCCCTTGAATTTGACCGGCCAGCCGAATTCCTTCACCAGCCGGGACCGGCAGGTGGCCTTGCCACGCAGGTCCGCTACGTTGTAGCGCGCCGGCAGGCTCTGGTCCGTCGCCGGGTTCCACACCGCCGTGTCAATGCCGTTGATCATACCATGCAGGTCTTCGAGCCGCGTGCCGATG
The DNA here is from genome assembly GCA_035260745.1 of Lacunisphaera sp. Lineage (GTDB taxonomy): Bacteria > Verrucomicrobiota > Verrucomicrobiia > Opitutales > Opitutaceae > Lacunisphaera. The sequence continues at coordinate 6,096 of DATFUQ010000326.1, forward strand.
ACGCCGTCCATGCCGTTGCCGAACTCGGGCGTCTGGATTTCCTTCGCATACTGCGGACTCACCGTGGTCACGCGGTCCGCGTAGACGATGCCGCCTTTGAGCATGCACATCTGGTCGTAATACTCCAAGCCGTCGATGGTCATCAGTTCCTCGGGGAGATTCGTCAGCGCAAATGATTTTCGCGGGAAGACGCCCTGGTAGGCGATGTTGTGGATGGTGAACACGGTCTTGAGCGCCAGCGTGACGTCATACCGGCGCTCCGCCTCGCGCAGGAAAACCGGGAGCAGGCCGGTCTGCCAGTCGTGGCAATGCACGATGTCGGCCTTGAAATCGGTCAGGCGCAGCAGTTCGACCACGGCCTTCTGGAAAAAGATGAAACGCGCGTCATTGTCATCGTAGTCGCGCTCGCCGGTCCAATACGGCAGTTTGCGGTCGAAAAACTCCTCGCGGCAGATCAGGTGGAGCGTCAGCCCCGGCCGCGGGTTCAGTGTATAAACGTCGCCGGCCAGGAACGCATCGCCCATCTCGATCTTCAGTTTATGCGTGGGCTTCGCCCCGGCGACATGGGGGCCGTCGAGCACCAAGCGGTAGCCGGGCATGAAAACCGCCAGCTCGTGACCCTTGTCCGCCAGGGCGCCGGTCAACGCCGCCACCGCATCCGCCAGCCCGCCAGTCTTCAAATAAGGGAACAATTCGCTGGCCGCGTGGGCAATTCGCATGTTGCAACACTACAGACCCCGACGCACGGTTCCACTAGAAAATCCCGGGCCCATCATTTGCTGGAGCCACTCCGGCCGCCCCGGGTCCTTTCCCTATGAGTTATTCTGACCGACTTTTGTCCCATCTCAACCGCCGCGGCTATGCGCCGGCCTCCGCCGATGCCATCGCCCGCGAATGGCGGCTCAACCCCAAGGACCGCCGCAAGTTCGCCGCGCAGGTGGATGAGCTTGTCCACACCGGCCGGATCGCGGTCATCAAGGGCGACCGCCTTTGCGTGCCGAAGGAGGCCGACCTCGTCACCGGCAAGATCAACTTCCGCCAGAAGGGCTCGGCCATGGTCTTCCCCGAGGTCAAGGTCACCGAGCCGCGCAAGCCCGCCATCTTCATCTCCGGCGAGGACACCGGCGTGGCCCTGCAGGGCGACACCGTCGTCGTGCGGCTGCGCTCGCCGAAGGAGCGCGACTTCCCCCACTTCCTGAAACCCGGCGAAGAGGCCGGCCGCGTCATCAAGATCCTCGCCCGCGGCAACGCCACCCTCACCGGCACACTGCAGCGCGGCCGCACTTATTTCTACGTCATGTCCGACGACCCCCGCATGGGCCACGACATCATCGTGGCCGATCCGGCGAAGGCCGGCCTGAAGCCGCCCGCGATGGTCGGCGACAAGGTCGTCGTCAAACTCAACGAATGGCAGGACCGCCACCAGAACCCCGACGGCGTCATCGTCGCCCGGCTCGGCCGGGCCTTCGAGCCCCGCGCCGAGCTCGCCGCCATCTACCACAAATACAATCTCGCCCCGGCGTTTCCCGAGGAGGTCCTCCGCGAGGCCGCCGCCCTGCCCTCCGTCGTCGGGCCCGCCGACCTTGCCGGCCGGCGCGACTACCGCAAGATTCCCACCTTCACCATCGACCCGGACGACGCGAAGGACTTCGACGACGCGCTCTCCATCGAATACCTCGACGGCGGTGACATCCGCATCGGCGTGCACATCGCCGACGTCAGCCACTACGTGAAGCCCGGCACCGCCCTGGACCGCGAGGCGCAGAACCGCGGCAACTCCACCTACCTCGTCGGCACCGTCGTGCCGATGCTGCCGGAAAAACTTTCCAACGGCCTCTGCTCGCTCGTCGAGGCGCAGGACCGCCTGACCAAGGCCGCGCTCTTCACCTTCGCCGCCAGCGGCCGGCTCAAGAACACCGAGTTCGCCAACACTGTCATCCGCAGCGTCAAGCGCATGACCTACAAGCAGGCGTTCGCGCTGATGTTTGAGGACGACCTCGCCAAGATCCGCCAGTTGCCGCTCCCGGCGGCCCACCAGACCGGCGCGACCGGCCGCGCACTCAATGAATTGTCGCAGTCCGAGCTCACCGACCTGCAAAAATGGGTGCGCCAGCTCTGGGCCATCGGCGTAAAAATCCGGCGCGAGCGCATGGCGGCCGGCAGCCTCGACCTCGACATGCCCGAGACGAAGATCTTCGTGGACGCCGGGGGCTACGCCGACCGCATCGAGCTCATCCACAACGACGAGAGC
>DATFUQ010000327.1:0-10073 GCA_035260745.1 Lacunisphaera sp.
CGCCCGCCGTCGTCGCCTTTAACGAGCGCTTCCGCAAACGCTGGGGCATCGACACCAATGCCCTCTCCGCCCTCGGCTACGATTCCGCCCTGGTCCTGGTGGACGCGCTCCGCCGCGCCGGCACCACCGACAGCGCGAAACTCCGCGACGCCCTTGCCGCCACCAAGGATTTTGCCGGCGCCACCGGTTCGATCACCTTTGATGCCCAGCGCAATCCCACCAAGTCCGCCGTCGTCCTGACCGTGAAGAACGGCCGCTATGCCTTTGTCCAAGACGTCCATCCTTAATCCCCTGTCATGAAAATCCCCGCCCTGTTCCTCATTCTCGCCACCTTCGCGCTCGGCGCCCGCGCCGCCGAGCCCATCAAGCTCGGCGAATACGCCTCGCTCACCGGCAAGGAAGCCGGCTTCGGCCAGACCTCCCACCAGGGCGTCGTCCTCGCCATCGAGGAAATCAACGCCGCCGGCGGCGTCCTCGGTCGCCCGCTGGAGCTCGTCTACGAGGACAACCAGACCAAGCCCGGCGAATCCGCCACCGCCGTGAAGAAACTCATCTCGCGCGACAAGGTCGTCGCCCTCATCGGCGAGGTCTCATCCGGCCGCTCACTCGAGGCCGCACCCATCGCGCAGGCGGCCCACATTCCCATGGTCGCCCCCGCCGCAACCAACCCGAAGGTCACCCAGACTGGCAACTACATCTTCCGCGTCTGCTTCATCGATCCGTTCCAAGGCACCGTCATGGCCAAGTTCGCCAAGGAGGACCTGAAGGTGAGGAAAGTCGCCATCCTCTCCAGCGTCTCCAACGCCTACAGCCTCGGCCTCGCCAAGTTCTTCAAGGAAACCTTCACCGCCGGCGGCGGCGAGATTGTCACCGAAAAGAACCTCTCCGAGGGCGACAAGGATTTCCGTGCCCAGCTCACCGCCGTGAAGGCCGCGGGCGTCGATGCCGTGTATGTTCCCTGCTACTACACCGAAGCCGCCCTGATCGTGCGCCAGGCGCGCGACCTCGGCCTCACCATGCCGTTCTTCGGCGGCGACGGCTGGGAAGATGAGCAGCTCCTCAAAATCGGCGGCGAGGCGCTCAACGGCTGCTTCTACTCCACGCACTTCTCGGCCGAGAACACCGACCCGGTCGTCGCGGCCTTCACCGCCAAATACAAGGCCCGCTGGAAGGGCGAGCTGCCCGGCGCCTTTTCCGCCCTCGGCTACGATGCCGTCTACGTCCTCGCCGACGCCATCAAGCGCGCGGGCGGCACCGACAGCGCCAGGCTCCGCGATGCGCTCGCCGCGACCAGGAATTTCCCCGGCGTCAGCGGTGTGACCACCATCGACAAGGACCGCAACGCCTCCAAGTCCGCCACCATCATCGCGCTCAAGGACGGCAAGGCGAAGTTCTTCAAGACCGTCACCCCATGATGTCCCGCCCCGTCCTCGCCGCGCTCCTCCTGCTTGCCCTGGTCGCCGCCGTGCGCGCCGACGATCCGATCAAGATCGGCGAATACGGCGCGTTCACGGGCAAGGAGGCCGCCTTCGGCGTCTCCGCCCGCAAGGGGGTCATCCTCGCCTTCGAGGAGGCCAACGCGGCCGGCGGCGCCCTCGGCCGCAAACTCGAACTCCTCACCGAGGACAACCAGTCCCGGGCCGGCGAGTCCGCCACCATCGCCAAGAAATTCGCCTCCCGCGACAAGGTTGTCGCCGTCCTCGGCGGCAACCCCTCCACCAACTCGCTCGAGGCCGCGCCCGTCCTCCAGAATGCGAAGATCCCGATGATCGCCATCTCCTCGACCAACCCGCGCGTCACCGAGGTGGGCAGCTACATCTTCCGCGTGTGCTTCATCGACCCGTTCCAGGGCGCCGTGCTGGCCAAGTTCGCCCGCGACACGCTGCATGCCCGGCGCGCCGCCATCCTGACCTCCGTCAGCAACGCCTACAGCGTCGGCATCTCGAAGGTGTTCCGGGAAAAATTCACGGCGGCCGGCGGCGAAATCGTGGCCGAACAGAAACACAGCGAGGGCGACAAGGACTTCCGCGCCCAGCTCACCGCCATCAAGGCCGCCGGGGCCGAGGTCATCTTCCACTCGAGCAACTACACCGAGGGCGCGCTCATCTGCATCCAGGCCCGGCAGCTTGGCTTCACCGGCCCCATCTTCGGCGGCGACGCCTGGGAGGCCCCGCAGCTCATCGAGATCGGTGGCAAGGCCGTCGAGGGTACCTACTATTCCACCCACGCCTCCCCCGATTCCACCGCGCCCGAGGTGCGGAACTTTGTCAAAAAATTCCGCGCCCGCTGGGAAGGCGAGACGCCCGACAGCATCGCCGCCCTGGGTTACGACGCCGCCCAGCTGCTCTTCGACGCCCTCCGGCGCGCCGGCACCACGGACAGCGCGAAACTCCGCGACGCCATTGCCACGACCAAGGATTTCCCCGGGGTGACCGGCCACATCACCATCGACAAGGACCGCAACGCCACCAAATCGGCCGTCATTCTCACCGTCAGGAACGGCCGGTTCGAATACGTCGAGACCGTGGCGCCCTGAGCGTTGGCCAGACAGCGGGTCGGACGGAAACGCGACCATTGACGGGCGCACGGCGCCCTCTAAATATCCCCCACCTTTCCGCTTGTCCGAATTCCTTCAGCAACTCCTTAACGGCCTGTCCCTCGGGGCCATCTATGCGCTCATCGCGCTTGGCTACACGATGGTCTATGGCGTGCTGCGCTTCATCAATTTCGCGCACGCCGACGTCTTCATGGTCGGCGCCTTCATCGGCTACTACGTCGGCCAGCATGTGCCGGAAAACACGGTGGAGGGCGGGCTCGTCGTCCTGCTCGTCGCGATGCTGGGCTGCGCCCTGCTGGGCATGATCATCGAGCGCCTCGCCTACCGTCCGCTCCGCGGGGCCGCCACGCTCAATGTCCTGATCACCGCCATCGGCGTCTCGTTGCTCCTGGAGTATTCCGGCCAGGTGTTCTTTGGCGCCACGCCGCGCACCTTCCCCGCGGTGTTTCCCTCCACCAACTTTAATGTCGGCACACTCGTCATCTCGTCCAACCAGGTGGTGGTCATCGTGGTCACCGCGCTGCTCATGGTCGGACTGCAGCTCATCGTCTACCGGACGAAGATCGGCACGGCCATGCGCGCCGTCTCGCTCAACCCGAAGGCCGCGCAGCTCGTCGGCGTCAACATCGACGTCGTCATCTCCTTCACGTTCGGGCTCGGTTCCGCCCTCGCCGCCGCCGGCGGCATCCTCTACGCGCTCAACTACCCGTCGATCGACCCGCTCATGGGCGTGATGCCCGGCCTCAAGGCCTTCGTCGCCGCCGTGCTCGGCGGCATCGGCAACATCCCCGGCGCCGCGCTCGGCGGCCTGCTGCTTGGCACGGTCGAGACCTTCGTGAACGGCAGCCAGTGGTCCACCTACAAGGACGCCATCGCCTTCGCCATCCTCATCCTGATCCTGCTATTCCGCCCCGCCGGCCTGCTGGGCAAATTTATCGTCGAGAAGGTCTGAAGTCATGCCCAAGCCGCATCTCTATCTCCTCGCCGCCCTCGCCGCGGCCTTCGGCATCTCGTATTTTTCAGATCGGATCGATCCCTATCACCTCGATGTCATCATCGGCATCGGCATCAACATCATCCTCGCCGTCTCGCTCAACCTCGTGAACGGCTACACCGGCCAGTTCTCGCTGGGCCACGCGGGGTTCATGGCGGTGGGTGCGTATCTCTCGGCCGCCGTCTCGATGTTCCTCGGGCCGAAGCTGCTCGGTGAGGACGGCGGCACCGCGCTCACCCAGGGCGCCCTCTTTTTCTTTGCCCTCGTGGCCGGCGGCTGCGGCGCCGCGCTGGCCGGCCTGCTGGTCGGCGTGCCCTCCCTCCGCCTCAAGGGCGATTACCTCGCCCTCGTCACCCTCGGCTTCGGCGAGATCATCCGGGTGATTTTCCAGAACGTGGAATCCCTCGGCGGCGCGCTGGGCCTCAACGGGATTCCCGCCTACACGAATATCTTCTGGGTGCTCGGCTTCGGCGCCCTGGCTGTCTTCACCGTCCTCTGCCTCGTGCACTCCACCTACGGGCGCGGTTTCCTCGCCACCAAGGACGACGAGATCGCCGCCGAGGCCGTCGGGCTCAACACCACGCGCTACAAGATCGTCGCGTTCGTCATCGGCGCGTTTTTCGCCGGCGCGGCCGGCGGGCTCTACGGCCATTTCAAGATGACCATCACGCCGACCGGCTTCGACTTCACGAAGAGCATCGAGATTGTCGTTATGGTCATCCTCGGCGGCATGGGCAACACGCTCGGCGTCATCCTCGCGGCCATCCTGCTCACGCTGCTCCCCGAGGTCCTGCGCCCGATCGCCGAATACCGGATGATCATCTACTCCTTCCTCCTCATCGTCATGATGATCGCCCGGCCGCAGGGGCTGTTCAATTTCAAGTTCGGTTCAGTGAAGCCCTGATGCCCGCCCTCCTCCAGCTTGAACAGGCCACGATCCGCTTCGGCGGCCTTTGCGCCGTCAGCGCGGTGGACTTCACGATCAACGACAACGAGCTCGTCGGCATCATCGGCCCCAACGGCGCGGGCAAGACCACTATCTTTAACATCATCACCGGCGTCTACCAGCCGACCGAGGGAAGCATCCGCTTCCAGGGCCGCTCGCTGGCCGGGCTGCGCGTCGACCAGATCGTCGAGTTGGGCATCGCCCGCACCTTCCAGAACATCCGCCTCTTCGGCTCGCTCTCGGTCTTCGACAACGTCCGCGCGGCCTGCAACCTGCACCGCGGGACCGCTGCCATCCAGTCGCTCGTACGCCTCGGCGCCTTCCGCGCCGACGAGGCCGCGGTTGCCAGGCGCGTCGAGGAGTTGCTCGACATTTTCAACCTCCGCCGCTTCCGCGACGCGCCGGCCAAGAGCCTCCCCTATGGCGAACAGCGCCGCCTGGAGATCGTGCGCTGCCTCGCCACCAAGCCGAAGCTCCTCTTGCTCGACGAGCCCGCCGCCGGCATGAATCCGAACGAGAAGGTCGAACTCATCCGTCTCATCCAGCAGGTGCAGCAGCGGTTCAACCTTTCCGTCTTGCTCGTCGAGCACTCGATGAAGGTCGTCATGGGCTGCTGCCAGCGCATCGCCGTGCTGGATTACGGCGTAAAGATCGCCGAGGGCGCGCCTGCCGCCATCCAGTCCGACCCCAAGGTCATCGAGGCCTATCTCGGCGAGGACCACCAGAAGTCCCTCGCGCACCACTGAGTCGCCATGTTGCAAGTCAAAGACCTCGTCGTTTGCTATGGCGCCATCAGCGCGCTCGGCGGCGTGTCGTTCGACATCGCAGCCGGCCGCATCGTGACGCTCATCGGCGCGAACGGCGCGGGCAAGACCACCGCCCTCCGCACCATCTCCGGCCTGTTGCGCGCCAAGTCCGGCGGCATCACCTTCAAGGGCGAGGACATCACGAAGCTGCCGCCGCACTCGATTGTCGCCCGCGGACTCTGCCACGTGCCCGAGGGCCGCATGATCTTCTCCAACCTCAGCGTGGACGAGAACCTCGCCATGGGCGCCTACCTGCAGACGGACAAGGCGAAGATCGCGGCGAACCGCGACTACGTGTTCGGCATTTTCCCGCGCCTGAAGGAACGGCTCGCGCAGGCCGCCGGCACGCTCTCCGGCGGGGAGCAGCAGATGCTCGCCATCGGCCGGGCCATCATGGGCGAGCCCAAGCTGCTGATGCTCGACGAGCCCTCGCTCGGCATCGCGCCCAAGCTCATTAGCACCATCTTCGAGAAGATCGTGGAGATCAACCAAACCCACGGCATCACCATCCTGCTCGTCGAGCAGAACGCCAACCTCGCGCTCGAGATTTCCCACGACGCCTACGTGCTCGAGACCGGCCGCGTCGTGATGCAGGGCCCGTCGGCCGAGCTCCGCACCAATCCCGAGCTCAAAGCCGCCTACCTCGGGGGTTGAGGGCTTGGTTCAGGTGGAACCCGCCCTCCGGGCGGGGTTTTGCCTTGCGCATATATATCAAACAGCGCCCGGAGGTCGCGCTCCACCCGGCCTCCGGCCTGTGCATGGCCACATTGGCGGCACCCTGACCGACGCGCTTGCAGAAAACACTCAGCCGGCCTAGCTTGTTGCCATGATCCACCGAATCCTGCTTCCCTTGGCCTTGTTGCTGGCCGTCCAGGCCGCCGCCGTGGTCGTTGACGTAAACCTGCCCTACAAGAACCTGCGACTGAAGGACGGGATGCTTTTCACCGACGTGACGGTGCGCAGCGTGAACACCACCGCCGGCACGGTGGTGCTGCTGGTCAGCAAGGATCTGGTCAGCGTGCGCACCTCAATGCTGCCCGACGAGGTTAACACCCGGTTGCAAGAGCTGGCCCCGGCCCAGACCAAGGAGGAACAGGCGGAGGAAAGACGCCAGGAAGAGGCTGATCGCCAAAAAGCCGCGGAGAAGGCCGAGCGCCGGCAGAAAATGGCCGAGGACGAAGCTCAGGTGGCGCGGGCCGCGAACCGCAGCCTGAACGTCAAGGCCGCCGAGCAGACCGCCACCAAGGCCGATCTGGTGCTGACGGACGTAGCCAGGTTCGCCGAGAAACGGGCCCGGGCGTATTTCAAATACCAGGACGATCCGCTTTCCAATATCGGGGCGGTGACCGGTTCGGATATTTTTCTGGAGAATCCCGAGCCGGTGCCCGGCTGGACGGGGCGTTACCGGGTGGAAGGGACCGCCTACCGCCAATACATCAACAACCAGGCGAGCGGTTTCGGCCGCGGCGGCAAGGAATTCGAAATGCTGATCCAGACTTCGGACAGGAAGAAACCCGAGATCGTCGAGATCCGGATCAAATAGCCCGATCCGCCCCTTGATTTTTGGCCGGTGACCGGTAGGTTCACCGCCCTCCATCTTTCCGTCCAACCACACCATTCATGTCCACCACCACGCCGCAGAAATTCGAATTCCAGGCCGAGATCAAGCAGCTGCTCGATATCGTCATCCACTCGCTCTACACGGAGAAGGAAATCTTCATCCGGGAGCTGGTGTCCAACGCCTCCGACGCCCTGGAGAAACTCCGCCACACCCAGCTGACCGAGAAGGAGATCTTCGACGACCAGCTGGGCCTCGAGATCAACCTCACCACCGACGACAAGGCGAAGACCATCACCATTCAGGATTATGGCGTCGGCATGACCCGCGCCGAGCTGGTCGAGAACCTCGGCACCATCGCGCACTCCGGCTCCAAGGCCTTCCTCAAGGCCCTCGGCGAAGGCGAGCAGAAGAACGCCAGCCTCATTGGCCGGTTCGGCGTCGGTTTCTATTCGGCGTTCATGGTGGCGAAGTCCGTCAAGGTCTACTCGCACTCCTGGCGCGCGGCCGAGCCCGGCCATGTCTGGTCGAGCGACGGCTCCGGCTCTTACGAGATCGAGGAGACCGAGGGTTTGAGCCGCGGCTCCAAGATCGTCATCGAGCTGAAGGACGACTGTGCCGACTACGCGAATGACGGACGGATCAAGGAAATCCTCGAGCGCTACAGCGCGTTCGTGTCGTTCCCGATCAGCCTCAACGGCAAGCGCATCAACACCGTCCAGGCGCTGTGGCTCCGCAGCAAGAACGAGATCAAGGAGGAGGAATACACCGAGTTCTACAAGTTCCAGGCGCACGCCTACGAGGATCCCAGCCTGCGCCTGCATTTCAGCGCCGACGCCCCGCTCGCCATCAACGCCCTGCTCTTTGTGCCGCAGGAGAACACCGAGAAGATGGGGCTCTCCCGCCTCGAGCCCGCCGTCTCGCTCTACTGCCGCCGGGTGCTGATCGACGCCGCGCCGAAGGACCTGCTGCCCGAGTGGCTGCGCTTCCTCAAGGGCGTCGTCGACAGCGAGGACCTGCCGCTCAACATCTCGCGCGAGACGATGCAGGACCGTTCGCTCGTCGAGAAGCTGAACAAGGTCATCACGAAACGCTTCCTCAAGTTCCTCGACGAGGAGGCCACCTCGCGGCCCGAGTCCTTCGCCCGGTTCTACGCGAACTTCGGCCTCTTCCTGAAGGAGGGCGCGGCGCTCGACTATACCCACAAGGACCAGCTCGTGAAGCTGCTGCGCTTCGAATCATCGCTGGTCGACAAGACCAAGAACACCTCGCTCACCGACTATGTCTCCCGCATGGGCAGCGAGCAAAAGGAGATTTATTACCTGACCGGCGCCAACCGTGCCGCCATCGAGAGCGGTCCCTACCTCGAGGGCTTCAAGGCCCGCAATCTGGAGGTGCTGTTCTGCTACGAGCCCGTCGACGAATACGTGATGAACAACGTCCGCATGTTTGCCGACAAGCGGATCATCGCCGCCGACCACGCCGACGTGAAGCTCACCGACCTGCCCCAGCCGCCCGAGGGCGCGCTGAGTGCGGACGACACCAAGACGCTCACCGCCTGGCTCAAGGAGGCGCTCGGCGACCGCGTCGCCGAGGTCAAGCCCAGCGACCGGCTGGTGGATTCGCCCGCCCTGGCGATCAATGCCGACAAATTCATGTCCGCCCACATGCGCCGCATGATGAAGGCCATGGACAAGGAGGGCGCCGACACGCCCATCAAGGTCAACCTTGAGATCAACCCGCGCTCGGCGGTGATGAAGCGGCTCTTCGAGACTCACACCGCCGCGCCCGAAAAGGCGAAGCTGGTCGCGGAGCAGATCCTCGACAACGCGCTCATCTCGGCCGGCCTGCTGGAGGATCCGACGCGGATGGTCGCCCGGCTCTACAAATTACTGGAGAACGTGTGAACTTTTCGTTTGCCCGGAAGCCTTGGCGAAGGCGGGCGAGCTGCTGGAGTCGGTTTAAGCGGTCAAAGAAAGCGCCTCCGGTTTCCCGGAAGCGCGAGGTGAACAAATAAAATCAGCCGCCGGTCAGGCCAGCAGGTGCTGCCACTGGTCCTCCCGGGCCGAGCGCGCGGCCTTGAGCGCGCCCACCGCGACAAAGCGCTTGTAATCCGTGCCGGCGAGCCGGACCTTGGGGGCTTCGAAGCCGTCATCAGCCAGTTTCTGCTGAATCACGGTGTCCAGTCCCCGGATCCGGCTGCCGCCGCCGGTGATCACGATGTTCTGGAGCAATTGCGCCACCGAGTCGGAGGAGGCGCGGCCGACGAGCGTGGTGAGCGCCGGGTAGACTTTCTCGAGCAGGCGGTTGCAGGCGCGGCCGATGGTCTCGCCCAGTTCAAGGGTGTGGCTCTTGCCGCCGATGAGCACCTTCACGTCGATCGGCTTGCGGATCGCGCCAACGTAGGAGTGCTCCTCCTTGATCTGGCGGATGGTCGCGCGCGACAGGCCGTTGTTCGGGTAGGTGCGCTGAAGGTCGTCCTCGATGAGCTTGTCGACGCTGTCGCCGGCGAAGGCCAGGCTGATCTGGTCATCCGCGGTCGGGAAATAACCCTGGATCAGGCAGAGGTCGCTGGTGCCGCCGCCGATGTCGATGAAGAGCGAGTTGGAGACGGGATCGACGTAGTTCGGCTGGCCCAGGCGCGATTCGTCGCGGAAACCCAGGGCCGCGAGGAACGGCTCGGGAATGAGCAGCACGCGGTCGAACACCCCGGCGGCACAGTTGCGGATGTCATCGCGAGCGGGTTGCCCGGCATTGGCGGGGACGCCGATGACCGCGCGGATCTCGGCCGAGCCACTGGGGTCAACCACGGCGCGCACGCGGTGGATGAAGTCCCGCGCGGAGTCGACCTGTGCGATGATGCCGTCCTCCAGGGGCGCGATGAGCTTGAGTTGCAGGCGGTGGTTGAGCGCCTCCTCGCCGATCAACGTGGTGGCGTTGTTGGCGATGATCCCGTCCACCAGGCCCTCCCGGGCATAGCCGACGACGGTGGGGACTATTTTGCTGATCGTGGTGTCCTTCCCTTCCGCCGGGCCGGCCAAAAGGCAGGAGGCGTTGGTGCCGAGGTCAAAGCCGACCAGGATGCGCTTGCGATCGCCGGCCTTGCGGGACGACGTCATGGGCTCGGCCGGCCGGTCCAGGATGGCGGTCGCGGAACGTTCATTGGTGGTGACTGATTTTTTTTCGGTGGTGGTTGTCATTTTCGGGTGGTG
>DATFUQ010000328.1:0-2463 GCA_035260745.1 Lacunisphaera sp.
TGATGGACCAGTCGCCGTCGGTGAAAGTGTCACGGTTCATCGACGAGCCGATGCCGTAGGTGAGGCCTTCTTTGTCACGGACATTGCCCATGAGCCGGCCGGTGAAGCCGCTGCCGAGGATGGCAGTGGCGGTGCGCAGGGCGAAGAAATCCGGGTCGCCGTAGCGCAAACCCGTCGGCTGGCCGAGCGTGATACTGACGCTGGTCTTGTCGGCCATGAACACGGCCTGTTCTTTCGCGGTGTCCACCGGCTTGTTCTTGACGGCGACCGACGGCGGCGTGCCGCCGGTCCAGCCGGCGAAACTCCTGCCGAGTTCGCCCTGCAGGGCGGCGACATCGATGTCACCCGCGGCCACAATCGTGAAATAGGCCGGACCGTAGTGGGTGGCGTGGAATTTCTTCACCTGGTCGAGCGTGGCGGCCTGCACCGCGGCGATTTTCTCGTCGGGCGAGGCCTGGCGGTTGGGGTGGCCGTTGGTGTAGACGGCGCGGGTGTATTCGTCGGACGAACGGAAGTCGGTGCTCTCCTGCGCGCGCTTGAGGCCGCCGATCATCTGCTGCTTGAGCCGGCCGAATTCCTCCGCGGTGAACGCGGGCGAACGCAGCTGCTCGGCGATGAGCGAGACGACGAGCGGCACGTCCCTGGCGAGGCAGCGCGCGTTAAACTCCGCGGCGAAGTCCCCGGCGGAGAAGTCGATCGACGCGCCGACGCCTTCCAGCATCGCGGTGATCTCGGCCTTGGTGTGCTTGGTGGTGCCGCGGTCGAGCATGCCGCCGACGAGGCGGGCGATGACGGGATTATCCGCGGGATCCTTGGCGTCGCCGGCCGGCAGCGTGCCGCGCAGGTAGACGACGTCCCTCACGCCGGATTTGTAGGCGATGACGTCGATGTCGGCGATCTTGGTGCGGACGGTGCCCGCCGCAATCTGCGCGGAGGCGGCGGAGACGATGACCCCGAGGGAGGAGAAGAGATAAAACAGGCGTTTCATTTTTGGAAGGGGTTAGGGTTTATTTCGCGGGCTTCGCGGCAGGGGCGGGCGCGGCGCCGGGCGTGAGCGGGATGAACCAGCCGGTGGTGCTCTGGTCGGAATTGAAGTATTTGTTGGCGATGCTCTGCACCGAGGCGGGCGTGACCTTCTTGAACTTGTCGCCGACGAGCACGAAGTTCTGCCAGTCGCCGGTCGCGATGTGCTCGTTGAGCTGGCCGGCGATGGCGAAGGAGCCGTCGCGCTGGAACGCCATGTCGGTGATCTGCTTGGCGACCGCGGCGTCGACCTCCGCGGCCGTAACGCCGTCCTTTTTCAGTTTCTCAACCTCCTCGAGGACGACCTTCTCGACCTGATCGTGCGTGGCGCCGGGCGCCATCGCAGCGAAGAGGATGTCCAGGGACGGATCGCGGAAATAACCCGGGAAGGCGAAGGTGCTGGTCGCGAGACCCTTGTCGACGAGCGCGCGGTAGAGGCGGCTGTTATTGCCGTCGGTCAGGATGTCGCAGAGGATCTGGACGGAGGCCCAGTCGTCGTGCAGGCCCGAGGGGCCCTTGTAGCCGACGGCGACGACGCCGAGCTGGCCGGCGCGCTTGACAGTGACGCGGCGCGGGCCGCTCTGGTCCGGCTCCTCGGTATTCATGTCGGGGATCGGGTGCGGGGCCTTCGGAAAGACGCCGTAGAACTTCTTGACGAGGCCGAGCGCCTCCTCGGGCTTGAAGTCGCCGATAAGGGTGACGGTGGCGTTGTCCGGCCAGTAGAAAGTGTCGTAGAAGGCGCGGAGCTTCTCGATGGAGACCTTCTCGATGTCGCTGCGGTGGCCGATGGTGGAGTGGTGGTAGGGGTGGGCGACGAAGGCGGCCTGGTAGATTTCCTTGATCAGTGCCTGGAAGGGCGAGTTCTCGCCGCGCTCGAATTCGTTGCGCACGACGGTCATCTCGGGCTTGCGGTCGTTGTCGTCGAGCTTGAGGTTGCGCATGCGGTCGGCCTCCATCTCGACGACCATGGCGAGGTGCTCGCTGCCAAGGGTCTCGTAATAGTTGGTGCGGTCGAGATAGGTGGTGGCGTTGTATTGCGCGCCGGTGCGCTCGAGGAGCTGGTCGACGTTGTTGCCCTTGGCGCGGTCGCGGTTGGTCGTGCCCTTGAACATCAGGTGCTCGAGCAGGTGGGTGGAACCGGTGCTGCCGGTGACCTCGTTGCGGGAGCCGACGCGGTAGGTGACCATGAAGGTCAGCACCGGCACGGAATGGTCGGGGAGGAGGAGGACCTGGAGGCCGTTGGAGTCGAGGCGGTATTCATCGATGCCGCCGAGGGACTTGACGTAGCTGTAGCCTTCGACCCTCGCGGGCGCGGCGCGGAGCAGCAGACCGGAAACGAGGAAGGCCAGGAGAACGAGGGAGCGTTTCATCATGGAGGATAGGGGATGGGAAACCGGAAGCTAGCACACCAACCCGCCGCTGCCAATAGGACAAACGGCG
>DATFUQ010000329.1:0-4427 GCA_035260745.1 Lacunisphaera sp.
TGAGCCGATCGAGAGCATCCTCAAGCGCTTCAAGACCGGCGCCATGTCCTACGGCTCCATCTCCAAGGAGGCGCACGAGACGCTCGCCATCGCGATGAACCGCATCGGGGGCAAGTCCAACACCGGCGAGGGCGGCGAGGATCCCGCCCGCTATGTCCTCGAGCCCAACGGTGACTCCAAGAACTCCGCCATCAAGCAGGTCGCCTCCGGCCGCTTCGGCGTCACGAGCGAATATCTCGTCATGGCCAAGGAGCTCCAGATCAAGATGGCCCAGGGCGCCAAGCCGGGCGAGGGCGGCCAGTTGCCCGGCACCAAGGTCTTCCCGGCCATCGCCAAGACCCGGCTCACCACCGCCGGCGTCGGCCTCATCTCCCCGCCGCCGCACCACGACATCTATTCCATCGAGGATCTCGCCGAGCTCATCCACGACCTGAAGAACGGCAACCGCCACGCGCGCATCAGCGTCAAGCTCGTGTCCGAGGTCGGCGTCGGCACCGTCGCCGCGGGCGTCGCCAAGGCCCACGCGGACGTCGTGCTCATCTCCGGTTACGACGGCGGCACCGGCGCCTCGCCGCAGACCTCCCTCCAGCACGCCGGCCTCCCGTGGGAGCTCGGCCTCGCCGAGACGCACCAGACCCTCGTCCTCAACAATCTCCGCTCCCGCATCGCCGTCGAGACCGACGGCCAGCTCAAGACCGGCCGCGACGTCGTCATGGCCGCCCTGCTCGGCGCCGAGGAGTTCGGCTTCGCCACCGCGCCGCTCGTCGCCACCGGCTGCATCATGATGCGCGTCTGCCACCTCAACACCTGCCCGGCCGGCGTCGCCACGCAGGATCCGAAGCTCCGCGCCAAGTTCGCCGGCCAGCCCGAGCATGTCGTCAACTTCATGAAGTTCATCGCCGAGGAGGTCCGCGAGCTCATGGCTTCGCTCGGCTTCCGCACCGTCGAGGAGATGGTCGGCCAGGTCGGCTGCCTCGAGCCCCGCACCGCCATCGACCACTGGAAGGCCAAGGGCCTCGACTTCTCCAACATCCTCTACGCCCCCGAGGTGGGCGAGGGCGTCGGCCGCTTCTGCTCCATCAAGCAGGACCACGGCATCGACCAGTCCCTCGACGTCACCACGCTCCTCGACCTCTGCAAGCCCGCCATCGAGCGCGGCGAGAAGGTCGTCGCCGAGATGCCCATCCGCAACGTCAACCGCGTCACCGGCACCATCACCAGCGGCGAGGTCACGCGGAAGCACGGCGCCAAGGGCCTGCCCGCCGACACCATCCGCATCCACTTCAAAGGGTCCGCCGGCCAGAGCTTCGGCGCGTTCATGACGCGCGGCATGACGTTCTCCATCGAGGGCGACGCCAACGACTACGTCGGCAAGGGCCTCTCCGGCGGCAAGATCATCATCTACCCGTCCGCCGCCGCCACCTTCCAGGCCGAGGACAACATGGTCATCGGCAACGTCGCCCTCTACGGCGCCACCGCCGGCGAGGTCTATCTCCGCGGCATGGCCGGCGAGCGCTTCGCCGTCCGCAACTCCGGCGTCGACGCCGTCGTCGAGGGCATCGGCGACAACGGCTGCGAATACATGACCGGCGGCCGCGTCGTCGTCCTCGGCCGCGCCGGCCGCAACTTCGGCGCCGGCATGTCCGGCGGCATCGCCTACGTGCTCGACGAGAGCGGCGACTTCGCCAAACGCGTCAACACCCAGATGGTCGGCATCGAGAAGCTCGAGACCGGCATCGAGATCGCCGAGGTGAAGAAGCTCATCACGCAGCATTTCAACTACACCAAGAGCACCCGCGCGAAGCTATTGCTCGACCAGTGGGACCTCACCGTGCCCAGATTCGTCAAGGTCATGCCGCACGACTACAAGCGCATGCTCACCTACATCGACCGCGCCCAGGCCCAGGGTCTGACCGGGGATGAGGCCATCATGTCCGCCTTCGAGCAAAACGCCCGCGACCCCTCCCGCGTCGGTGGTAACTAAACCGAACCAATCCTTTTAAACACAGAGGTCACAGAGTCCTCAGAGAAATTTATCCCTTAGCTACTTTGCTTCTTTGTGTTCAAAACCCCAATCCCTGTATTTTCCTACCTCCGTGATCTCTGAATCCTCTGTGTTTAAAATACCTTTCCCTTCCGTCCTTCCGCGTTCCCGTGATTAATATTCCTACATCCTTCCGTGTATTCTGTGTCTTCCGTGGTTAATACCTGAATCGATGCATTTGTATTCCTCTGCGCTCTCCGTGTCCTCTGTGTTAAAAATTAATTCCTAAAATGGGAAAGCCTACCGGATTCATCGAGTATTTGCGCGAGCTCCCCGTCGACCGCACGCCGCTCGAGCGCACGCGCGACTGGCAGGAGTTCCACCACCACATGGAGGAGAAGAAGCTCCGCACGCAGGGCGCGCGGTGCATGGATTGCGGCGTCCCGTTCTGCCACACCGGCAAGCTCATCAGCGGTATGGCCTCCGGCTGCCCCGTCAACAACCTCATCCCCGAGTGGAACGACCTCGTCTACCGCGGGCTGTGGAAGGAGGCGCTGCACCGCCTGCACAAGACCAACAATTTCCCCGAGTTCACCGGCCGCGTCTGCCCCGCGCCCTGCGAGGGCTCCTGCGTCCTCGGCATCAACGAGCCGCCCGTCACCATCAAGAACATCGAGAACGCCATCATCGACCGCGGCTGGGACGAGGGCTGGGTCGTCCCCGCGGCCCCCGCCGTCCGCACCGGGAAAAAGGTCGCCGTCATCGGCTCCGGCCCCGCCGGCCTCTCCGCCGCCGCGCAGCTCAACCTCGCCGGCCACACCGTCACCGTCTTCGAGCGCGCCGACCGCCCCGGCGGCCTCCTCATGTATGGCATCCCCAACATGAAGCTCGACAAGCAGGCGGTCGTCCTCCGCCGCATCAGGCTCATGGAGTCGGAGGGCATCCGGTTCATCTGCAACGCCAACGTCGGCGAGAACGTCGAGCCCGGGATCTTCCTGAAGGAATACGACGCCACCGTCATCTGCACCGGCGCCACGTCGCCCCGCGACCTCCCCGTCGAGGGCCGCACCCTCAAGGGCGTGCACTTCGCGATGGAGTATCTCACCGCCAACACCAAGGCCGTCCTCGGCAACAACGGCCCCAGCCCCATCCTCGCCACCGGCCGCGACGTCGTCGTCATCGGCGGCGGCGACACCGGCACGGACTGCGTCGGCACCGCCATGCGTCACGGCTGCAAGAGCCTCCTGCAAATCGAGATTCTCCCCAAGCCCCCGCAGGACCGCGCCGCCGACAATCCCTGGCCCGAGTGGCCCAAGGTCTACAAGCTCGACTACGGCCAGGAGGAGGCCGCCGCCAAGTTCGGCGCCGACCCCCGCATCTACCTCACCACCGTGAAAAAATTCATCGGCGACGCCAAGGGCGCCGTGAAGGAACTCGTCACGGTCGAGATCAAGTGGGGCAGGAACGACAAAGGCCAGTTCGTGCCCACGGAAGTCCCCGGCACGGAGAAGACGCGCCCCGCGCAACTCGTGCTTCTCGCCATGGGCTTCCTCG
Organism: Lacunisphaera sp.; assembly: GCA_035260745.1. Taxonomy (GTDB): domain Bacteria; phylum Verrucomicrobiota; class Verrucomicrobiia; order Opitutales; family Opitutaceae; genus Lacunisphaera. The sequence goes on from DATFUQ010000329.1 coordinate 3,539, forward strand.
GACCCGAGCAAGCGCTGCTCAAGGACCTCAACCTCGAGACCGACCCCCGTTCCAACATCAAGGCCGAGCACGAGAAATATACGACTTCCATCAAAGGAATTTTCGCTGCCGGCGACTGCCGCCGCTGCCAGTCACTCGTCGTCTGGGCCATCAACGAAGGCCGCGGCGCCGCGCGCGAATGCGACCGCTACCTCATGGGTAGCACCGATCTGCCTTAAGTCTGGTGCGGATCAAGGGGCTCATTTCTTTCGTAACAAGAAATAAAGTCCACCGATAACGAGCACCCCGACTAGTACACCGGCAATAAATCGCTTCGAGGAAGCAGTGTCAGCAATGCGCTCGAAGATTTTTCGAATTCCGGCGCTATCCTTAATATCCACTGCCTGTTTGTCTTTGATCCAAGCTGGTAGTTGATGCGCCTTAATATCGGCCATAATTGGCACGAATGTTTTTTGAAGAACTAATGCTCCACCAATCTCATGTTTAACAGCATCTGACGCACAGGAATTGGGAGTGGCTAAGAAAAGAACAAAATCTGCAGTGCGAAGCTGCTCCAGAATCTCAGCTTTCCAATCATGGCCGCTAGGCACACTGACTTCAGCGAGAAAAGTGTTAACCTGCATGGCGGTTAGTTGGTCTCTGAGCCACCGAGCAAGATCACTGTCCTTGGACGAATAGCTAATGAACACATCGGGCATGGTAGTTAGGGTTAGCCGAATTCTAGGTAATCCCAGGCAGCCGAAAGAAACGCATGCGCCTGTTCGCGAGTCCATGGCTGACCGGCATGAAAGAGATAGTGGAGATCATTAACTTCACCCCAACCTTTGCAGTCTTCTGCTTTAAGAGTATTGTTGAATGTGTAGGCCAAAATATTTTGGACATCATCGGT
>DATFUQ010000330.1:0-4149 GCA_035260745.1 Lacunisphaera sp.
CGTCGGTCAACCGCGCGCCGCGCAAGACCGGCCCCGGCGAGCCGGGCGAATTCGGCGAATACCGGCTGGAACTCAAGAGCATCGCCGACATCGGCCTCGTGGGTTTCCCCAACGCCGGCAAATCCTCGCTGACCAATCTCATCACCAACGCGCGGCCGAAGACGGCGCCGTATCCGTTCACCACGCTGCACCCGCAGATCGGCGTCATCGGCTACCCGGAGGAATACGACAACCTCGTGCTGGCCGACATTCCGGGACTGGTGGCCGGAGCGAACGAGGGCAAGGGCCTCGGCCACCGCTTCCTGCGGCACATCGAGCGCTGCAAGATCCTGCTCCTCATCCTCGACCTGGCGGGCACCGACACCCGCGACCCGCGCGACGATTACAAGCAGCTGCTCAAGGAGCTCGAGCTTCACGATCCGGCGCTGCTGGACAAGCCCCGGCTGGTCGCCGCCAACAAGATGGACGAGCCGGCGGCGGTCGCCAACCTGCCCAAGTTCAAAAAGCGCTACCCCAAGGTGGAACTCATCCCGATTTCGTGCCTCTCAGAGGAAGGCATCCCGAAGCTGCGGAAAGAGTTGTTAAAGCGCGTCCGCCGGATGAGGGCCCAAGAAAAGAAATCGCCAAGTCGTCCACGTTAACTATCATTTCGGCCAATGATGACGTCGGAATACCGCCCCCTGCTCATGCGGGCGAACCGTTTGCTCGGTTCGGCCCTCATCGAGCACAACCTCGTTAAATTCGAGGACCTGGAGGCGGCCAACGAGCGGCTGCTGGAAGTGGCGGCCACCGGGCAGGTGCGGCAGAGCTCCGTCCTCAGCATTCTTGTCTATGAAAAGAAGGTCCTGCGCGAGGAGGATGTGTTGCACCACGTGGTGGACGACCATGGCGTCGGGGTGGTGGACCTGCGCGGTTACGACGTGCCGGAGGAGGTCAAGAAGGACCTCGACCTCGAGGCCTGCTGGGCGACTTGGAGCGTGCCCTTTGACCGCGAGGAGGATTTTCATTTTGTCGCGACCGCCTATTACCTGAGTCCGGCCGTCCGGACATTTTGGGAAAAGAAACTCGGCGGCCAGATCATCTGGCAGGCGACCACGATGGACATCATCGCGGATTTTCTCGACCGCATCCACGCGGAGCGGACCGAAGGTGCCAAGGCCGGCGGCGGCACCCGCAACACGCGCGCGCCGTTCCCGGTGCCCTCCGGCAGCAACCCGCCCATGCCGGTCCCCAGCGGATCCAAGTCGCCGGTCGTGCCCGGCAGCGGTTCCGGCAGTGTCGCGCCCTTTCCGGTGCCCGGCGCCGCCTCCCGTCCCCCGGTCGCCAATTAAAGAGGTTTTTCGAAAATGTTCTCCTGTAACGATACTGTCATTCTGAGCGCAGCGAAGTCTAGCCGCAGGCTGGTTCGACATCCACGGCCGCGAGCGTGGCATCGCGGTTGGACGTGTGGATCCTTCGCTTTGCTCAGGATGACAACCCAGATCAAGCCAAGTCGCTAAACCATGCCCCTCGGACGCACCCAGACGCAGATCATCGACAAGCTCGAGGAGATGGGGAAACTCACCGCCGAGGCCAAGGGCGTGCTCCTGGCCCGCCCCGACGAGCCGACCGGCGACCAGCTCGACCAGATCCTGCAGGCGGACCATCACATCACGATGTTCCAGCTGCTGCTGGCCAAGTGCCGCGCGCTCGGCCTCGCTCCCTACAACGTGGCGCGCTACCGGGTGCACACGAGCACGTTTGAGAAGATCGACCTCGAGTTCTGCCAGAAAAACATGATTTTGCCGGTCGGGCAGGTGGGCGACTTCCTGCTCGTGGCCTTCGCCAACCCCTTCGACACCTCGGTCGCGACCAAGATCCAGGACAAGACCGGCCAGCGGGTCATCCGCCTCCTCGGCCGCGAGGCCGACATCCGCGACAAGCTCAAGAAGGACCAAATCCACGACGAGGTGCAGTTCTCCGACGTGGTCGACCAGCTCGGCGCGCAATTCGACGATGACGAGACCGAGATCAAGGACGAGGATCTGGAGAACGAGGACTCGGCCCCGATCATCCAGCTCGCCAACCGCATCATCGAGGACGCCTATTTCGCCGGCACGTCCGACATCCACATCGAACCGTGGGAGAAGGAAATCGTCGTCCGCTACCGCATCGACGGTCTCACCCAGGAAAAGCTGCGGCTCCCCGCCAAGGTCGCCGGCGCGCTCGTGGCCCGCATCAAGATCATGTGCAACCTCGACATCGCGGAGCGCCGCCTGCCGCAGGACGGCCGCATCATCTTCAAGCAGTTTAACAAAAAGAACATCGACATCGACCTGCGCGTCTCCACCGCGCCGCTCAACCATGGCGAGGGCGTGGTCATGCGCATCCTCGACAAGCAGAAGTCCACGCTGCCGCTGCCCGCGCTCGGTTTCACCGACGCGAATCTCGCCCGCTACCGCGAGTGCATCCGCCAGCCCTACGGCATTATCCTCCACTGCGGCCCCACCGGCTCCGGCAAGTCGATTACGCTCTACTCCGCGCTCAACGAGATCAACACCTCGGACATCGTCATCCGCACCGCCGAGGACCCGATCGAATACACGCTTCCCGGCATCAACCAGATGCAGATGCACCGGCAGATCGGGCTGACCTTCGCCGCCGCGCTCCGCTCCTTCCTCCGGCAGGACCCCGACATCATCCTCGTGGGCGAAATCCGCGACAAGGAGACGGCCAACATCGCCGTCGAGGCCGCGCTCACAGGCCACTTGCTCATTTCCACGCTCCACACCAACGACGGCCCCAGCACCGTCGCCCGCCTGACCGACATGGGTATCGAGCCGTTCATGATCTCCTCCTCGCTGGTCTGCGTCTGCGCCCAGCGCCTCATGCGCCGCATCTGCAAGGTCTGCCGCGTGGCCTATGAGCCCGACGGCCGCGAGAAGGATGTCCTGCAGCGCGCCATCGGCTGGAGCGGACAGATCTACAAGGCCAGCCCCAAGGGCTGCTCCAAGTGCAACAGCACCGGCTACAAGGGCCGCATCGGCATCCACGAGCTGCTCGTGAACAACGAGGAGCTCATCGAGGCGATCAACAAGGAGGCCGAGACCGCCGACCTGAAACGCATTTGCATGAAGAGCGGCATGAAGACGCTGCACCAGGACAGCGTGGCCAAGGTCAAGGACGGCCTCAGCACCCTGGCCGAGGCCCTGAGCACCGTCCCGCAGGACATGGAACTGCGCGAGGGGGCGGTTAAGCGTTAAAGCATTGGCGGCGGGACCGGGATGATTCCAACTGACTCTTGGCACAGCAACTGACATGAAGCATAAGGCCCTGCGCAAGAAGATCACCCGACTGGAGGACGGCCTGGTGCGTCAGAACGAAAAACTCGCCGCGTTGAAACGCCGGCTCCCGCCCCTCGAGGTGAAGGATTACCTGCTCGCCGGCCCCGACGGTCGCGTCCACCTGTCCGAACTGTTTCGCGGCAAGAAGGACCTGGTGGTCGTCCACAATATGGGCCGCTCATGCCGCTATTGCACGATGTGGGCTGACGGCTTCAATGGTTTGCGCCACCATCTCGCGGAGCGCGCCGGCTTCGCCGTGGTTTCGCCCGATGCCGTCGGCCCGCAGCAGAAATTTGCGAAGAACCGCGGCTGGGCGTTTCCGCTTTATTCGGGGAAGGGGAGCACCTTCATCAAGGACATGGGCTTCCTGCCCAAGCCCAACGAGCCGTGGCCGGGCGTCTCCACCTTCCGTCGCAAGGGCCGGAAAATCTACCGCATCGCCTCGTCCGGCTTCGGGCCGTTCGACCAGTTCTGCGCCACCTGGCCGCTCTTCGCCCTGCTCGACGGCGGTGTGGGCGACTGGGCGCCGAAGTTCAAATACTGATCTGCCCGCTAATGACGCCAATTGACACGAATCATCCCCAATCGGATTTGGCTTTATTCGTGTGTATTCGCGTAATTCGCAGGTGAGATGAATTACTGGTCCGAGTTTTTGACGATTGCGGTGGCGCATGCCTTGGCCGTCGCGAGCCCCGGGCCGGACTTCGCCCTCGTGCTCCGGCAAAGCCTGACCCACGGCCGGCGCACCGCCATCTGGAGCAGCATCGGCGTCGGCTGCGGCATATCCATTCACATCGTCTACTGTCTGCTTGGCCTTGGCTTCGTG
>DATFUQ010000331.1:0-4226 GCA_035260745.1 Lacunisphaera sp.
CCGCCCTTGCCGCCGCGGCAAAGGATGAACTCCTGCCCGTCCTCCAAAATCTCCGCCACGACCTCGCCGGTCCCGTTCTGGTAGGCGATGGTGCCGAGCGGCACGCGCAGGATGGCGGCCCGGCCCTCGCGGCCGTTGCAATCCTTGCCCTGCCCGTGCTCGCCGCGTTCGCCGGTCCAGTGCGGCTTGTATTTGAAATCGATCAGGTTGTTCTGGTCGTGGTCGCCGCGCAGGACGACGTCGCCGCCCTTGCCGCCGTCGCCGCCGTTCGGGCCGCCCCACGGCTCGTATTTTTCCCGGCGAAAACTGACGCAGCCGCGCCCCCCGTCGCCCGCGCGCGCCTTGATCCTGGTTTCGTCGATAAACATCGGGCTACTGTGGGCCCTCTTACCAGTCCGTCAAGCTGCCGGTCTCTTCGACCCGGGCCTGATCAGTTCGCGATGAAAATCCTGCCACTGATATCAATTCCCGCAGCCCGACCCATTTTGCGCCTTCTCTTGCATGGCCCACTCATCCCCTGCGCTTCACTGCTTGACGGGTCTGCGAAGCTGGACAGCATCCTGTCCATATGAAAGCCATCACCTACACCGCCGCCCGGGAAAACCTCGCCAGCACCATGGACCGTGTATGCGAGGATAGCGAGGCCGTGGTCATCACCCGCAACCGCGATCAGGCGGTGGTGATGCTCTCCTTGGAGGAATACCAGGCGCTGGAGGAAACGGCCTACCTCACTCGCAGTCCGGTGAATACCCGGCGTCTGCTCGCATCCATTCAGTCGCTGGAGGCGGGCAAGGGCCGCGGGCGGAAGCTCAAGGCAGTCTGAAGCACGTCCGGTCATGGCGCGCGAATTGGTGTTCTCAAAGCAAGGATGGGAGGACTACCAGCACTGGCTGGAGATCGACTTGAAGCAGGTGAGGCGGATCAACCACCTCATCAAGGAAATCATGCGCGCGCCGTTCAGCGGCATGGGCAAGCCGGAGCCGCTGAAACATGCGTTCCACGGCTGGTGGTCGCGACGAATCGATGGCGAGCACCGTATCGTCTACAAGGTGGCCGGCGACCAGCTCTGGATCGCGCAGCTCCGCTATCACTATTGACCGCGGCAGGTGGAAACATTCGAGGGCGGCGTCTTCGGCTGTGGATTCGTTAATGCTCATTGCCTCGGGACGAGAATACCCAACTCGTGAAGAAATCCTTCCATCGACGTGAAGTGCTTGACGGAAACTTTTTTGCAGACCTCTTGAACGCGCGTCGCGACCGAATGGTCAGGATTCACGACATAAACTGGCTTTTTCTTTCGATTCCTAGCGAGGGCCGTCCGAAACAAAACTTGGGAGATGGTATCGGTGACTGGGAACGAATAGCCCCAGATGATCCAAGATTTGGCTTTGTGCAGTTGATCTACCGCTGAATACCACCTTTCGCGTAGGGGGCCTTCCTGAATGTCAATTTTAGCGGCAATCGGTGGGATCAAATACGGGTTCTCCGGCACATTCACGAGGTCGAATCGATTCTCGTTTTCGGACGGGAGGCGCACTCCGCTCAACCGAAAGCCCTTCGCGCGGCCAACTTCCTCCCAGTGAATTGATCCGTGAAGTTTAATTAGCGGGATTGACTCCGTCATTCGAGATCGTGGAATAGCAAAGGCTCGTTGGGACCCGGTGTTCGTCGGAATCATCGCGCATTTGGCTCCCCGATATGCAGCAGCTTTCCAATTTAGCAGTCCCAACGAAAGCATCGTCTGATCAGCAATCAGGTCGTAATTGAAGCTCACTACAGAGCGTGGTTTCAACGACCCTATTAGCATCTTATGGAGGGGGCAAACCTCCTGGCCTCCCGACGCCAACAAAACGTGAGCGACTACCTGCTTGAGCATGTCTAGGGCGGCCGTGTGCTCCCGTGGTCGGCCTTGGTAGAGCTGCAATCCTTTCAGATTGCCACGAGCCTCCAGAAACGTCGAGAGCTGCTCAAGCCGCCAAGTCCGCACCTCGTCGAAGCGGAGCCCTGCTTTCGCCAACTGCTTCTTAAAATTCTGCCAGTTTTCGATGCGTGCTCTATTTTTTCCGCGTGAGTGGAGACCGGCAAACAGTCTTCCGGCTTCGCTCAGGAAATTTCCGTCGAGCGGTGGAGTTCGACTGCCGGGCACCTTTGATCCATGAGAGGCGCCCGCGCCTAGAACGATAACCGGACTGGAAATAGTCATGAGCAGGCGGCTATTCCGCCGCGTCCATGTTGTTGCGCAGCTTGTCCGCAGTGAGCCAGAGCTTGGCCTCAAAGCCGATGGTGGCGGATGACTGAGCGGAAGGGGCGGGAGATTTAGCGCGGGCCATGGGAAAGCAGTGGCGCGAGACTGTTGACAGGCCCTGAAAATGCCAAGCGGTTTAGCGGGGTGGTTGTCCCCTACTCCGCCGGGCCGGGCAAACCTAAACGAAGCTCGGAGCAAGGATCGTCCGTCGCTAGCAAAGCTACAAAAGCTAAGGACGACAGGGCGTGGAGCAAAGCGACCTAGAACTTGGACCCTTGCAGCCTGGTTCCGACTCAGACCGGGACCTTGATGCCTTTGCGCAGGTAGGTCGGCACGTCCAGGTCCTGGCCCTCGAAGAGATTGCGGTCGGACCGTTCGAACGTCCCGCGGTTCTCCGTCGGGGCGCCGCCGAAGCCGAATTCCTCCTGCTTGGGCTTGTTCGCGTGCACCGCCGCGGCCGGGGTGCGCGCCGGGCCGGTCGTGACCGTGGTCGTGAGGTTCGTGTTGCTCTCCGGCGCGGACGAGGTCGCGGTGTTGCCGGGCTTGTCCGGGGCCTTGCGCCCGGAAGGCGGGAGCGTTCGGCGCACAAAGTTGCGACCGCCCAGATCGGTGGTGCCGATGACGCAAATCTCCACGCGGCCCTGCAGGCCCTCGTCGATGGCGGCACCCATGACGACGTGCGCCTCGCTGCCGAAGGCCTCGGTCAGCGCGGACATCAATTCGTGGACCTTGGTCAGACTGAGGTCGGCGCCGCCCGTGATGTTGACGAGCAGCCGGTCGGCCTTGCGCGCATACTCCGGCGTATGGAGCAGCGGGCATTGCTTGAGGTCGTCGAGCGCGGCCTGCGCGGGATTCTCGCCCGCGCCGACGCCGAGGCCGAAGAGCGTCTTGCCGCCGCGCTGCTGGAACACCTGGCGCAGCGCCGTGAAATCGACGTTGATGAGGCCCGTGCGCGAGAGCATCGCCCAGATTGATTTCACGCCGCGGCCGATCCACTGGTCGGCGCGCGCGAAGGAATCGAGCACGCTGGTCTGCTCCGTGCCTTCCTGCAGGAGCATGTCGTTCGACAGCGGGATGACCGCGTCGCACACGCGGCGCAGCTCGGCCAGCGATTCCTCGGCCTGTTTGCGGCGGCGACCGCCTTCGAAGCTGAACGGCAGCGTGACAAAGGCGATGACGACCGCGCCCGCCTCCGCGGCGATCTCGGCCACCACCGGCGAGGCGCCGGAGCCCGTGCCGCCGCCGAGGCCGGCCACGAGGAAGATGAGGTCAGTGTCCTTCACGATCTCGGCGATCTTGTCGGCGTCGGTCTCCGCGGCCTTGCGGCCGAGCTCGGGGTCGCCGCCGGCGCTGAGCCCGCGGGTGAGCGCGGTGCCGATGAGAATCTTGTCCTGTACGGGCGAGGTGCCGAGCGCCTTGAGGTCGGTGTTGATGACCGCGAGCTGCAGGCGGTCGAGGTTCTCCATTTTCAGGCGGTCGACGGCGTTGGAACCGCCGCCGCCGACGCCGATCAGTTTGATGCCGACGTTGCGGTCGGTCAGGGCCTCAAGGGGCAGTTCGTTCGGGGTCTGGTCCATGGGTTCAGGAGGTCGCGAAGATTTTGGTGAGGCTGCTCAGCAGGCCGGACTTGCGGCGGGCGGGGATGGCGTGCTCCTGCGCGCCGCGCAGGCCGAACTGGAAGACGCCCAGCACGGTGCTGAACATCGGGTCCTTCAACTCGTCCTTGACCCAGCCGGGCGGCTCGCCGCGGCGGGCCGGCAGCCCAAAGACGCGGGTGGCGGCCTCCTCAATGCCCGGCAGCTTGGCGCTGCCACCGGCGAGGATGACGCCCGCGCCGCAGTGCTCCGGCACGAAGGCCGGGCCGAGCTTGGCCCGGACCACCTCGAGCAGCTCGAGCGTGCGGGCCGCGGCGATGGTCTCGATCGCCATCTTGGGCAGCTGGCGGTCGCCGAAGGAGGCGTCGCCGTTGAGCCAGACCTTG
>DATFUQ010000332.1:0-2721 GCA_035260745.1 Lacunisphaera sp.
CCCGCCGAGCCGCTTCGGCTGGCGTTTCCGATTGACCGTGCCCTGGCGTCTTTTTTTCGCCTGTCGCCCCCCCGGCAGGTGGTGCTTGAGCGGCTGTCCGAGATAAAGGCCGGGACAGCCGAAGCTGCCCTGGGCTCGTCGGCCGGCTGGCTCGTGGTTCCCCTGGAGCAATTCATGGGGTGCGAGGGCCGGGTCATGGGCCGGACGGGTTTGTTCGATCTCGCCGCCTACCGCACACTCCGGGCCGGTGAGCGGCCACAACCGCTGCTCTATCGCAATCGGTTGATCGAGACGGGTGAAACCTTGCGGCGAGAGCTGTTGGTGCGAACTTGGAGCGACGCACCAGTGCGGTTGGAGTTGGTCAACGTGAGTGATGCGGCTGTTCGTTTTGTCCTGCGCACGCCGACGGGCGGGGTCACGGACGTGATGCTGCCGGGTACCAGGCGGGTTTTGGAGGTTCCGGTGCCGGCCGACATCCTCTCATTGGTTACGATTGATTTCACGAAACCCGCCCATGGCGCGATGAACCAGGGCATTCTGATGGTCCGGCTGGTGCCGTGAATTGTGCCGGCGGAAATCAGGGGCGGGTCTGCGCGGCTGCGCGCCCGATCGCGGCGGCGAGTTGATGAAGATCGCCGTGCAGGGCCGCGTCCAGTTCTGCCTGGTCAAGCCGGTAGATCAGGATCGAGTAACCGGGCTGCCCGTCGGGCTGGCGCGCACGCAGGTAATGGCAAAGGCGGGCGAAACGCAGTTGTTCGTAACGCATCCAGGCGTTGGCCCATTCTCCGGGAGTGAGGCCCAACTGCAGCTCGGGTGCGCGCGGGTTGGCTTTGAGGGCGCGGAAGCTGGCGTCGTTTAGCCGCAGTTGCTGGTATTGGCGTTCGTTCTCCATCGTCCAGGGTCCGCGTTGCGGCATATAGACCTGCTGGAGCATGGAGGCGCTGATGGCGTAAAGGCCGGGCTCAAACCAATACCACGGGCGCGGCCGATCGAAACTGGGCAAGCGGGGCAGAAGCACGGCGTCGGGGACGAAGCGGGCCGGTTCGTCGGTGCCGAAATAGGAAATATAGACCGGTTCGCCGGGGCGGCGGTGGGCCGCGAGCCATTTTTCCAAGCCGGGCAGATCCTGACCCCAGTCAAGCGAACTGTCCACGAGATGCCGGTAGCCCTCGGCGGGACCACCGGCCACCGGGCTGAAATAAGCGAGGTAATCGGGATGGATTTTCGCGGCGACGGCGGCGTGCCAGCCCAGCACGCCGGCAATGATGGCAGCACCGACCAGACCGCCGGTCCGCGAATGCTGCCAGGCGCGGGCGGCCGCCCAGCCCAGGGCGCCGCAAAATATATAAAGCACCGGGTAAGTGGGCAGGATATGACGGTGGCCGATGTTCAGGTGGCTCGTCAGGGAGAACAGCCAGTAAACGGCGAACAGCACCATCAGGGGTGTGACCCGGTAGAAGTAACGCCACAACTGCGCTCCTGAAGCCTTCCGCAGGCGCAGCGTCAGCAGCAAGGTGCTGGCCGCCAGTCCGGCGAGCAGCGAGGGCGGTGTCTTGTAGAGAAACGCTTTCGGAAAAAACTCCACCCAGCCGAAAATGCCATAGTCGCCATCGAGGAACGCCCCGCGGGCCTCGGCGTGCTTGAGCACAAAGGCCAGTCCGTAAAGCCAGCCCTCGGGCAGCAGGTGCGCTGTGCGGCAGAAGTTGATCAGCTGCGCCTTCAGTCCGCCGAAGGACAGCACGAAGCTCCACGGCAGGTTGAATTCACCCGGGGGCAGCGCCGGATTGAAGACACTGTAACGGAAACCGAAAAACACCCAGATCACTGCCACGACGACCAGGCCTTGGGCCGCGGTGGAGACGGCGATGGCCCCGAGGCGGCCCAGCGGTGTCCGTAACGTGCGGCCGCCCAGCGACAGCGGGTCGGGACAGAAGATTCGCACTGCGGCCATGACCAGCGCCAGGGGCAGCAGCAGCACCGCGGTGAATTTGGCCACGGCGGCCAGCCCCAGCAGGGCCGCGCTCAGCCACCAGATGCGCCACCGGCCATCGTGCAGGTGCCACCAGTAGGCCCCCGAGGCGGCGAGCAGAAAAAACGCCATGCACATGTCCGAGGTGGCCAGGCCGCTGTGCGCCAGCATGGTCGGGCACGGCGCGCAAAAGGCGGCGGAAATCAGCGCGCCGGTTTCGCCCCAAAGCCGGCGTGACCAGAAAAACACCAGCAGCACGGTGGCGGCCCCGAAAAGGGAATTCATCGCGCGGGCGGTGAAGAGCAGCCACGCGGGGTTGTTGCCGCTTTGGTAGAAATAATCATAGCCGGTGAGCCAGACCTCGGACTTGTGCCAGGCCAGGGTGCTGAGCGAGGGAAAGTTGGTTCCGCGCCAGGCGGCGGGCAGCGCCTGCCAGCGTTGGGGCAGGATGCCGTTTTCCGGTTGCAAACGGTAGTCGTGCCAGTGGTTGAAAGTGTAGCCGCCGGTGAGGTGGGCGAGCTCGTCCGCCGTCGTGGATTTCTCCCGCATGGCGAGGATGGCGAGGGCGGCATGGCCGAGCGCCAGCAACAGGGCGAGGCAGGTCAGTCCGGATGGCGTGAAAGTTGATCGGGTGGGAGGCAAGCGGAGGACCGGATTGATAAGCAGTATGGACACGTTCCGGCGCGCCGCACAACCTTCGTGTGCCTATCGCATGAATGCCGAGGAATACGCCAACATGGACCGGATGGAAG
>DATFUQ010000333.1:0-9139 GCA_035260745.1 Lacunisphaera sp.
CAAAATCACCGCCTGCGATCTTGACCGCGACGGCGTGGATTTTTGCGCGAAACAGTTCGACGCCCGGCCCGTCTACTCCGAGCCCGATCTGCACCGGCTGCCCTTTCAGGCCCAGTTTGACCTGATCTGGGTCGGGTCACTGGTCACACACCTCCGCCAGGACCGCTGGCTGGCCGCGCTTGATTGCCTCGTCAAATGGACGCGCGAGTGCGGTGTGATCGTTTTTACCACCCAAGGCCGCTGTGTTTCCAGCCTGCTGGCGCGCGGCCGCAGGAACATCGCCGAGAACATCGACAAGCCCGCGTTGCTCGAGGAATACGCCCGCACCGGCTTTGCCTACCAGCGCTATTTCGAAAGCAACGCCGGGGAGGACTACGGCTTGGCGCTCACCTCGCCGGAATGGCTCATGCGCACCTTGCAACGCTACCCCGACATCATCATGCGCGCCTATCTCGAGGAGGCGTGGGGCATGCAGGATGTCGTGATACTCTACAAGAAAGCCGGCCACTATGAGCCGCTGCTGGGTGTGCCGGAGATGAACGCCGCGGCACCGGTCCGGCCGATGGGTTGGTGGCGAAGGCTGCTTGGGCCCTAACGCGATCCGAAAAATTCCCAGCAGAGCACGGCGGCGGCGGCGGAGACGTTGAGCGACTCCACTGTGTCCGCCCCGGGAATTTTCACCAGCCGGTCGCACAGCGCCGCCACGCCGGGCGCCAGGCCCTTTTCCTCGTTGCCCAGGATCACCGCCGGCGGGCGCGGAATGCCGCGCTCCTTCACCTTCGCCGGGGAGAGCTGGTTGCCGGTCAGGCTCGTGCCGATGAGGAAATGCCCCCGCTTCAGCTCGGTGCAGAATTCCGGCAGCGCCGGCACGCGATAAAAATCCACAAACTCCATGCCACCCTCCGCCACGCGATAGGCCGCCTCGCCCGGCAGCGCCTGGGCCGGGTGATCAGGTACGATGATGGCCCGCACGCCAAAAAACGCCGCGGTGCGCACAATCGCACCGACGTTGTGCGCGTTGCTCACGCGGTCGAGCAGCAGCAGCGGGGCCTTGGTCCGGCCCCATTCCTCCAGCACCTCGCGCGTCACCTTCTTCAGCGGCCGCTCGCCGATGACAGCCACGATGCCGCCGTGGTGCACCGTGCCGGCGATTTTCTCCAGCTCCGCCGCATCCACCTGCCGGTAGACTTTTTTCTTTTGCGCCAGCTGCGAACAGAACTCGCCCGTCCGCTTGCCCGTGGCGGGATCGAAGAAGAGCCGCCGCACCTCGTCCGGGTGCCGGGCAAACAGCGTGGAGACTGCCTGCCAGCCGCAGACGTTGAGTTCCTTTTGCTTGGCGATAAACTGGGATTTCATGGGCGCCTCTCTCCCACCACGGTGAACTCCTCGCGGTCGTGATACAAGTGGCGGATGCGGAAATTCGCCACGTGGGTCGCAAACGGCGAACCCGGGGCGCGCAACTCGCGCAGCAGCGCCAGCGAGTCCACATGACCGAACTTCAGGTTGATCACGAAACGCCGGCACCAGCCGTTGGCCAGCCACGGTGTCACGATGTTCTGCATCACATGGTGCGGCTCCTCCACCAGATCGCAAAACAGCCAGTCGAACACCTCGCCGGCCGGCGGGTGAAAATGAAACGCGTCTTCCAATCGGTGTTCGATCAGCGGATGGCTGAGCGCCCCGCCCTTGAGCGGACCGTTGTCCACGGCGATGACGCGGGCGCCGCGCTTCGCCGCGCTGTAACTCCAGCCACCGGGTGCGGCGCCGAGATCGGCCACAGTCTCGCCTGGTTGCGGCTCGCGCCCGAGAATAATGTAGGCTTCCTCCACCTTCAGGTAGGAGCGCGACGGCGCCGCGTCGTCATCCGCCATCCGGCGCTGTCCGCCGAGCAACGCCTCCCGCGCGGCAAAGAGTCGGCCGAAGTCCGCAAAGAAAACAAACAGCCCGCGCGCCTTGCCGGCGCCGCGGGGCAGCTCGGGCACGGCCAGCTTCGCCACCCGCGAGAGTTTCTTCTTCAAGAGTTCATCGAAGGCCTTCTCCACGGCACTGGCGCGTCGGCCGAGTCCGACCATTTCCGGCACCATCGAGGAAATGCATGGCCACGCCGCCTCGATCCGCTCGCCGCGCAGGCTCTCGAAAAAATAATCAGCCAGTTGTTGGGCCAGCGCATTAACGGAGTCACCCTTGATCTCGCGTGGCGCTAGCAGCGTGAGCTGCGGGAAGGCCAGTTCGGGCAGTTCGCCCTCCGCGGAGAGCGCCCAGCCCGGACCCTTCTCCGTCACGGCCAGACCCGCCTCGCCCAGCTCGCGCTCGAGGAGCGCTTCGTAACCATACTGGCAAAGGGAGAGCATCCCGCGCAGCATTACCCTCCTGCCCCCGGTCGCCGAGATGAAAATCTCCGTGCATTTGGGGCCCAGGTTCATTCACTGAACCATTCGAATCTGCTATTGAGCACCACTTGAGGCACACCACAACCATGCGCCAGCCGACCTCCGACCTTCGCATTCGCACCGCCCGCCCGCTGCTCTCGCCGGCCATCCTCGAGGAGGATTTGCCGCTCGCCGAGTCCGGCGCGGCGCTCGTGCACGGCGCCCGGCGCGCCATCGGCGACATCCTCGCCGGCCGGGACGACCGCCTGCTCGCGATTGTCGGCCCTTGCTCCATCCACGACCCGGCCGCGGCGCTGGACTATGCCAGGAAGCTCAAACCGGTCGCCGACCGGCTCGCCCGCGACCTGCTGGTCGTCATGCGCGTCTATTTTGAAAAGCCCCGCACGACCGTGGGCTGGAAGGGCCTGATCAACGATCCGCACCTCGACGGCAGCTTCCAGGTCAACACCGGCCTGCGCCTTGCCCGCCGGCTGATGCTCGACATCAACGCCGCGGGTCTGCCCATCGGCACCGAGTTTCTCGACACCACGCTCGGCCAATACTACGCCGACCTCGTCTCGTGGGCCGCCATCGGCGCGCGCACCACCGAGAGCCAGATCCACCGCGAGCTCGCCTCCGGTCTCTCCATGCCGGTCGGGTTCAAGAACCGCACCGACGGCGACCTGCAGGTGGCGGTGGACGCCATCGTGTCGGCGCGGCACCCGCACTGCTTTCCCTCGCTCACGCGCGAGGGCGCGCCCGCCGTCCTCGCCACGACCGGCAATCCCGAGGGACACCTCGTCCTGCGCGGCGGCAGCCGCACCGGGCCGAATTACGATCGCGAATCCATCCGCCAGGCGGCGGCCCTGCTCAAGAAATCCGATTCGCTCCCCGTCGTGCTGGTGGACTGCAGCCATGGCAACAGCGGCAAGCGGCACGGCGAGCAGTCGCCGGTGGCCGCGGCCATCGCGACCCAGGTGGCGGCCGGCGAGCGCGTCATCATCGGCTTCATGCTCGAGAGCAACCTGGTGGGCGGCGCGCAAAAGCTCGAGCCCGGCCGGCCGCTCACGCCTGGCCAGAGCATCACCGATGCGTGCCTGTCCTTCGACGAAACCGTGCCGGTGCTGGAAAAACTGGCGAAGGCCGCCGCGGTCCGGCGCGGGAAGAAGGCCTGAGTTTTTCCGCGATGCGCGTCCTCATCGCCTTCGACAAGTTCAAGGACGCGCTGACCGCGGAACAGGCCTGCGCGGCCGCGGCGGGCGCGCTGCGCGCCAAGCATCCTGACTGGCCGCTCGATCTCTGCCCGCTCACTGACGGCGGCGAGGGTTTCACCGAAACCCTGGCGCGCGGCCAGGGGGAACGCATTGAGCATATCGAAGTGCCCGGTCCGCGTGGCGGCAGCGTCAAGGCTCCTGTCGGCTTTGTCTCCGCACGGTCGCTGACCACCGCGGCCCGTCAGCGAATATCCGTCACCGGCACGGTGGCGATCATCGGCCTGGCCTCCGCCAGCGGCCTGGAACTGCTCGCCCCCGCGGAACGCAATCCTTGGCACACCACCACGGCCGGCACGGGGGAACTGTTGCGCTATGCGATCCACGAACGCGCGGACGCGATCCTGCTCGGCATTGGCAGCAGCGCGACCAACGACCTCGGGCTCGGGGCGCTGGCCGCCCTGGGGCTCCGCTTCGTCGATGCCTTCGGGCAGACCGTCGAGCCGCCGGTGCCCGCCCGCTGGCACCAGATCGTGCGGATCGAGGGTCGCGTCCGGCTCCCGCCGCTGTTCATCGCCTGCGATGTCACCAACCCGCTGCTCGGACAGAAGGGCGCCACGGTGACCTTCGGTCCGCAAAAAGGCCTGCCGCCCACCGACGTGCTGGAGCTCGAGACGCGCGCGGGGCGGCTGGCGGCGCTCCTGTGCGACCATTGTGAACGTCCGCACACGCTGACGGCGGTTCCCGGAACCGGTGCGGCCGGCGGCATCGCCTTCGGCCTGATGGTGGCGGCCGGCGCGCAGCTCGTGCCGGGGTTCGATCTCGTATCCGAGTGGTTCGACCTGCCGGCGCGGATCCGCTCGGCCGACCTGGTGATCACCGGCGAGGGCCGGTTTGACGTCACATCGCTCGGCGGCAAGGGCCCGGGCGCGCTGGCCGCCCTGGCCCGCCGCACCGGCAAGCCGGTGCAGGTCTTCGCCGGCAGCCTCGGGGTGGAGGCGGATCGGGCGCACCACGCCATCACCCCGCCCGACCTGCCACTGGCCGAGGCCCTGCCACGCACGGCGGAGTTGCTGGCCGCCGCCGTGGCGCGCGTGCTGTGAAACCGCAGAGACTCTTATGGCCACAAAGAGTCACAAAAATGTGTCCCGCAGCGCTGCCGTCATCATCGCGCCTATAGGCGCGCGGAACGCATGACCGAAGCCACACCACCCTTTGTGCTTTTTGTGGCAAAAATCCGGGTTTGGCGGTTTGGGTTCAGGCCGGCCCGCACTGTGAGCTTTCCCGTGCAACGATTCTCCTCGCCAAGTTCTCCCGGCATTTTCAGAAATCACGGCACATGTCCTGCCGGCCACTTGTGAAGCTGTCCCTCGGAACCGCCGCCGCCTGCGTCTTTGCGCTGGCGCTTGGTTGCGCGAGCAAGCCGACCAAGGCCGCGACACCGCCGGTGGCGCCCGTCGTCCTGCCCGCTTTGGTCCTGTCCGCGCTGCCGCCGGAGATCCTGCCGCCCGTCATGCTGGGCATCGACGTGCTGGAGGCCGGCAAATTCGCCGCCATCGCCGGGAAAAAGGTCGGCCTCCTCACGCATCCCGCCGGCGTGAACCGGCGCGGCGAAAGCACCATCAGCGTGCTGCGCCGCGCGCCCAACGCGAAGCTCGTCGCGCTCTTCGGCCCCGAGCACGGCATCTACGGCATGGAAAAGGCCGGCGAAAAAATCGCGGACACCGTCGACCGGGCCACCGGGCTGCCGGTCTATTCCCTCCACGGCAAAACCCGCAAGCCCACCCCGGCCATGCTCAAGGGGCTCGATGCGCTCGTCATCGACCTGCAGGACATCGGGTCGCGCGGTTATACTTTCACCAGTTGCATGCGCTACGCCATGGAAGCGTGCTTTGAGCAGGGCGTGGAGGTCATCGTGCTCGACCGGCCGAATCCCCTGGGCGGCCTGAAGGTGGACGGACCGCCGATGGATCCCGAGTTTGTCAGCTATGTCGGCGCGTTCCGCGTGCCCTACGTCCACGGCCTGACGATGGGCGAGCTGGCGCGCATGGGCAAGGATGCGCCGAATGTCCTCGCGGTGACCGACCGGGTGCGCGTCAAAGGGAAACTCACCGTCGTGCCCATGCGGGGCTGGACGCGCGCCATGCGCTGGCCGGACACCGGCCTGAAATGGATTCCCACGTCGCCGATGATCCCGGATTTCAACGCCGTCATGGGCTTCGCCATGGTCGGCCTCGGCACGGAGCTGGGGG
Organism: Lacunisphaera sp.; assembly: GCA_035260745.1. Classification (GTDB taxonomy): domain Bacteria; phylum Verrucomicrobiota; class Verrucomicrobiia; order Opitutales; family Opitutaceae; genus Lacunisphaera. The sequence goes on from DATFUQ010000333.1 coordinate 5,833, forward strand.
ATTTCAAGTCGGGCATCGGGCTCGACCACCCGTTCCGCGGCCTCAACTACCCGAAAAAGACCCCCGACCAGCTCATCGCCGAGTTCGAGCAATACCACATCCCCGGCATCAAGCTGGTCAAGGCCCAGGGCCGGGCGCGCGACGGCAAGCTCGTCACCGGCGTCTATGTCGAGGTGGGTGATTACGACGCCTGGCGTCCGACCGAGCTTTCGTTCTATCTGATGAAGACGGCGTGCAAGTGGAATCTGGTAAATCCCTTCACCGTGGCGCCCACCGACCCCGCCAGCATGTTCAACAAGCTGGTCGGCTCGGGCGCGTGGTGGGCGGCCATCCGGCGCGATGGCCGCAATGTGGACGTGGCCGCCTTCATCAACAACTGGGCCGCCCGCGCCGCCACCTACCAGCAACTGAGCAAAAAATACTGGCTCTATCCGTAAGCCGGATACAACCCGCCGCCAGCGTGCCCCGCTACGAGGCGATTTACCGTCAGATCTGCGTCTTCATGTGGACTCCTTGGGTTTTGACCCTAGGTCCACTGTCCGTCAAATCAGGTAAACCCTAGGTTTGTGGTTCATCGGAGTTCCTTGGTCAGAGCGGGATCGGGCTGCCGGGAAAAACAATCACTTCGTGCCGGCCGCGGCGCTGTTCTTCGCCACCCACGCCTCGTATTCGGCGCGGGGCACGAACTTCAGCGAGGCCGAGTTGATGCAGTAGCGCAGGCCGGTCGGCGCGGGGCCGTCGTCGAACACATGGCCGAGATGGCTGCCGTCCACGTTGCAGTGCACCTCGGTGCGGGTCATGCCGTAGCTGCTGTCCGTGGTCTCGCCCACCAGCGCCTTCTCGATCGGCTTGGTGAAGCTCGGCCAGCCCGTGCCGGAGTCAAACTTGTCGCGGCTGTCGAACAGCGGCGTGTCACTGCCGACGGAGAAATAGACACCGTCGGCGTGGTTGTCCCAATACGCGTTGTGGAACGGCGGCTCGGTGCCCTGCTTCCGGGCCACATTGTATTGCCCGGGGGTCAGCAGCGCGCGCCACTCGGCGTCGGTGTGCTTCACCTTTGTCTTGCTCATGTCGATGACGACCTTCGAGGGCAGGCCGCAGGCGGAAATTTCCCCGGGCTTGCACTCGAGGGCATCCTTGGCGGGAGGGGTCTTGGCGGATTTCATTTGAGGATCGGCGGCCAGCGCGGCCGCCACGGCGAACAGGGGGAGGATGAAAAAAGGCCGTTTTTTCATGGCAGGATTGATAGTCATGTTTGGGGTCTTGGCAACCGCCGGGGAGGCCGGCAGCGGACGTGAGAGCCCCACCCCGGCGGTTTATTCCGCCCGCACGCGCAACCTGCCATCGTGGAACTCGTTCACAAGCGGCTGGCCCCGCTTGATGCCCTTCGCCCGGGCGACGGGCCGGCCCTGCTCGTCACGGACAATGGCGTAGCCGCGCTTGAGCACCGAGGCCGGGCTGGCTGATTCCAGCCGTTTCCACAGCGAGAGCAACCGGTGCGATTCCTGCCGCACGCGTTTTTCCGGTGACGCTGCCGCCAGCCGCGACCGGGCATGCGTCGCCTGCCCGCGCCGCAACTGCACGGCCGAACCCAGGGCCGAACCGAGCCGGTTGCGCAAATCGTCGAGCCGCAGGTGGCTTTGCTCGATGGCCGCCACGGGCGTGAGCAGGCGCAGGCGGCTGCGCGCATGGTCGAGCAGTTCGCGCGCCCGGTCCACCGCGGCCTCCATGGCACTGGCGATGTTTTCCGCCGCCCGGGTCAGGCGTTCGGTGCCCGCGAGATAATTGCTCGAGATCAGCTCGGCCGCGCCACTGGGCGTCTCGGCCCGCACGTCGGCGGCGAAATCGCACAGGGTGAAATCGATCTCATGGCCGACGGCGGAAATGACCGGCACGGCGCAGGCCGCCATGGCGCGAACCAGCGGCTCCTCGTTGAACGCCCCCAGGTCCTCGATGCTGCCGCCGCCGCGGCCGATGACGAGCAGGTCGAAAATTCCCAGCGCCTCGGCGATGTGCAGCAGCGCGACCATCTCGGCCGCCGCGCCCTCGCCCTGCACCCGGGCCGGCAGCACGACCAGCCGGCCGGTCCACCCGCGCCGTTGCAGGATGCGGATGAAGTCCCGCACCGCCGCGCCGGTCGGCGACGTGATGAAGCCGACGGTGCGGGGCAGCAGCGGCACCGGCTGCTTGCGCGCGGGGTCGAACAGGCCCTCGGCGGCCAGCCGCGACTTGAGTTTCTCCAGTTCCTGCTGGAGCCGGCCGGCGCCGTGCTCGATCAGCGCCCGCACGACGAGTTGATACTGGCCGCGCGCCTCGTAGACGCTGACCTCGCCGTAGGCCAGCACCGACAGCCCGTCGCGCAGCGCCACGCTCTGCCGCGCGGCATCGCCCCGGAAAAGTACGCAGGAAAGCGAGGCGCCTGCGTCCTTGAGGGAAAAATAGACGTGCCCGCTGGACTGGGCGCGGAGGTTGGAGACCTCGCCGCGGACCCAGCCTGGGCGGAGGCCGCCCTCCAGCAGCTCCTTCACCTCGCGCGTGAACTCGGTGACGGTCCGCACGCGGCCCGCGTCATCAAGCGGAAGTTCAGGGTCTTTTTTTGCCATAGTGCTTTCTCAGCAATTGCGTGGCGGCCATCAGCGCCAGGATCAGGCTAAAAGCTACCAGGGCGACCTTGCCCTTGCCATGCAGCATGGCGTCACCAAAGAAGATGAACGCGGCATTGATCGGCCCCTGGATGAGGCAGGACACCAGCAGGTATTTGCCAAACGGCACCTCGGCCAGGCCGAGCAGGTAGTTCTGCACCGGGAATGGCACGCCCGGGGTGACCCGCAGCAGGACAATGAGATCGAGCTCATCCCCGGCGGCCGCGCGGGGCAGTTTATAACCAAGCCGCGTGAAAAGTTTTTCGAGCAAAGGCCGCAGCGCCCGGCGCGCGAGGAAGTAGCTCAGCGCCATGTTCAGGGTGATGGCCAGCAAGGTGAGTCCGATGACCGGCCCCAGGCCCAGCGTCGGGGCAAAGACCGGGCCCGCCGTGAGAGAAAAAGCCATCTGCGGCGCGCCCAAGGCGGGCAAAAGCGCCATGGCGGTGAAAAACGCCACCGGGCCTGCGCCGCGGATGAGGTCGAGGCCCTGCGCCAGCAGCGCCCTGAGGTCGAGGCCCCGCGCGACCAGCCCGGCGGCCACAAGCAGCACCACACCCACGGCAGCGAGCTTGAGCAGGAGGGCACGGTTCGGTCGCGGAACGGGTTCAGCCATGCAAGCACGATGCCCGCGGCGGTTTGCACGCGTCAAGGGTGGACGCGTGCCG
>DATFUQ010000334.1:0-22248 GCA_035260745.1 Lacunisphaera sp.
CGCCGGTTCCATCGTCGCCTATCTCCTCGGTATCACCGACATCGAGCCGCTCCGCTTCGGCCTGCTCTTCGAGCGCTTCCTCAACCCCGAACGCGTGTCGCCGCCGGACTTCGACATCGATTTCTGCATGCGCCGCCGCGACGAGGTCATCCAATACGTCCGCGAGAAATACGGCCGCGAGTGCGTGGCCAACATCGTCACCTTCGGCACGCTCGGCGCCAAGGCCGTCATCCGCGACGTCTCCCGCGTCCACAATCTCCCCTACCTCGAGGCCGACAAGCTCGCCAAGATGATCCCCGACGAGCTCAACATCAGTCTCCAGTCTGCCATCGACAAGTCGGCCGAACTCCGCGACGCCATCGCCGCCAATCCACTGACGAAGAAAATCGTCGACCAGGGACTCGTGCTCGAGGGCATGGTGCGCAACTCCGGCAAGCACGCCGCCGGCATCATCATCGCCGACCGGCCGTTGAGCGAGTTCGTGCCGCTCACCCTGCAGGAGGGCGACATCACCACGCAGTTCGCCATGGACCCCGTGCAGAAGCTCGGGCTCCTCAAGATGGACTTCCTCGGCCTGCGCACGCTCACCATCATCCAGGACGCCGTGGACAGCATCCGGCGCACGGTCAGCCCGGCCTTCGACATGGAGACCGTGCCGCTCGACGACGCGAAGACCTTCGCGCTGCTCAACTCCGGCCGCACCACCGCCGTGTTCCAGCTGGAGTCCGGCGGCATGCAGGGGCTGTGCCGGCAGCTGAGCATCAATTCCATCGAGGAGATCGTCGCGCTCATCGCGCTTTTCCGCCCGGGCCCGATGGACCTCATTCCGCAATACATCCGCGGCAAGAAGGACCCCACCACCATCGAGTATCCCCATCCGCTCCTCGAGGAAGTCTGCCGCGAGACCTACGGCATCATGGTCTACCAGGAACAGGTCATGGAGGCCGCCCGCCGCATCGCCGGCTACACGCTGGGCGGCGCCGATGTGCTCCGCCGTGCCATGGGCAAGAAGAACGTCGCGGAGATGGAGCAGCAGCGCAGCGTCTTCGTCGAGGGCGCGCGGCAGACCAGCAACATTCTGGAGAAAAAGGCGCTCGAGATCTTCGCCTTGCTGGAAAAATTCGCCGGCTACGGCTTCAACAAGTCCCACTCCGCCGCCTACGCCATCCTCAGCTACCGCACCGGCTATTTGAAGGCCAACCACCCGGTGCAGTTCATGGCCGCCGTGCTGGGCAACGAAATCGGCAACTCGGAAAAAATCGCCCACTTCGTCGACGAGTGCGGCGCCATGGGCGTTCCCGTGCTCGGGCCGGATATAAATCTTTCCCGGGAAAATTTCACGCCCGTCATCGACCCCGCTCCATCTTCAATCTCAAATCTGAAATCTCAAATGGCCGGTGCAACCGGCTCGATCCGTTTCGGGCTCGGCGCCATCAAGGGCGTGGGCGAGGCCGCGTCGCAGAAGATCATCGCCGAGCGCGAGGCCAGCGGCCCGTTCAAGGATTTCCTCGACTTCACCGCCCGCGTCGACGGCCGCGCCATCAACAAGCGCGTCCTCGAGCACCTCGTGAAGACCGGCGCGTTCGACTACTCCGGCGAGAAGCGCGGCGTGCTCTTCGCGCAAATCGACGAGGCTCTCGCCTCTTCCGCCGCCCGGGCACGTGACGCCGCCGCCGGCCAGCACTCGTTCCTCGACGCACTCGAGGAATCCGCCCCGGCCACCAAGGGAGCCGCGGCGACCCCGCCGCGGAACGGCAACAGCCGCCACGCCGACTTCAGCTCCGCCGAGCGGCTGCAGTTTGAGAAGGAGCTGCTCGGCTTCTACATCTCCGGCCACCCGATGAACGCCTATGCCGGGCTGGCCGAGGCCATCACGACCCACACCGAAGAGCAGGTGCTCGCGGAGGGCGACCGGATGGAGTTCCGCCTCTGCGGCATCGCCTCGGGCATCACGCGGAAACTTTCGCGCAAGGACAACCGCCCGTGGGCGTTCTTCAACCTCGCCAGCAAGCGCGCCAGCATCTCGGTGAACATGTATGCCGAGGCGTTCGAGAGCTACGGCAAGAGTTTGGCGGAAAACCAGCCGGTCGTTGTGCTCGGCAACATCATGCGCGGCACCGACGGGGCACGACTCAACGTCAAGGAATGCTACCCGCTCGACGCCTACCTGCCGACCGCGGTGCGCAAGGTCACCTGGCTCCTCCACCCGGAGCACGCGGAGCTGCCCGACTTCCTGAAAAAACTCCGCACCGCCATCGACGCCTCCAGCGGTGAGACGCGCGTCGAACTCGCCTTTGTCTTCGAAGGCCGCGCCGCGCCCGTCGCCGAGATCGCCCCCAGCCTGGCGTGGCGCGTGGCGCCCGCCGCCTTCCAGGAACTGCGCTCGCATGCCGCCGCCGCCGGCACGGTCATCGAGCCTCGCCGGGTCGAGATCAAGGAGACGCGCCGCTGGAGCAACCGAACTTAACCACCACGACACAACGCCACCATGTTTCGGCTCGTCGTGTCTTGGTGCCGTTGTGGTGAAATCATGTCTGATTCCTCCATCTTCAACAACGCCGCCCGCGTCCTCAAGCTGGTGCAGGCCGGCACGCCCGCCGACCAGGCGCTGCGCGAGTCGCTGACCCAGGACCGCCACTTCACGGCACCCGCCGAGCGGCGCGGCATCAGCCGGGCCGTGTTCACCTATTACCGCTGGTGGCGCTGGCTCGATGAAGGCGACTCGCCGCAAAAGCAACTCGCCGCCGCCCTCGCCCTGCAGGAGCGCTTCGATAAGAATCCCGCCAGCCTCAAGCCCGAGGCACTCGCGGCCAAGGCCGTCCCCGACTGGCTGAAGGACGAGATGGACTTCATCCCGCCGGCGTGGCTGGCCCAACTGCAGCGCGAGCCACCGCTCTGGATTCGCGCCAAATCCGGCACCGGCATCGAGCTGGCGAAAAAGCTAAGCCATCTCACCCCTGCTCCACAGTCGGCTGATGCGCTGCGCTACTCCGGTCTGACCGACCTTTATCGCACGAAGGAATTCCAGGCCGGTGAATTCGAAATCCAGGACCTCGCTTCGCAACTCGTGAGTCTCGCCGCCGCCCCGCAGGCTGGCGAGACGTGGTGGGACGCGTGCGCCGGCGAGGGCGGCAAGACCATGCATCTCTCCGACCTGATGCGGAACAAAGGATTGATCTGGGCGAGCGACCGTTCGCACCGCCGGCTCGCCAAGCTCAAGGAGCGCGCCGCCCGCGCCAAGGTCTTCAATTTTCGCGCCGCGCCGTGGGAGGGTGGCATCAAGCTCCCGACCAAGACCAAGTTCGACGGCATCCTGGTCGATGCGCCGTGCACCGGTATCGGCACCTGGCAGCGCAATCCGCACGCCCGGTGGACCACGCAGCCACAGGACATCCGGGAACTCGCCGTCGTGCAGCGGCTGCTGCTCGACAATGTCGCGGGCTCGCTCAAGCCCGGCGGCAGGCTCGTCTATGCGGTCTGCACGCTCTCCCGCGCGGAGACGACCGCGGTCGCCGAAGCCTTCACCGCCGCGCATCCGGAACTCACCCCGGATCCGCTCTCCGCTCTCCACTCTCAGCCCTCCACTCTCTTGCTCTGGCCCCAGGAGCTCAACGCCAACGGCATGTTCATCGCAGCATGGAAGAAAAGGTAGGAACGGACCGCCGGGCCGTCCGTTCATTGCGGCGCGCCCAGCGGTCGCGCCCCACCCCAAGCAATAATGCCAAATTCCATAACCAAAATCACCGGCGCGACCGTGCGCGATGATTTCAACGCCATCAGCACGGTCATCCATTACACCCGGGCGGCCCACTTCCTCGGGCTGTGGGAATCGGAACGGGTGCTGATCGAGCGCTGTTTTCCCGACAAATCGGCGCGGCTGCTCGAGGCCGGGTGCGGCGCCGGCCGCGGGGCCGTGGGGCTATGGCATCAGGGCTACCGCAACATCACCGCCTTCGACTTCGCGCCCGAGATGATCGAGCAGGCGGAGAACCTCGCCGCCGAGCAGGGCATCGCTGGCCTCACCTTTCTGCAGGCCGACGCCACGCGGCTCAGCGAGTGTCATATAATAGATGACACTGCATTTGATGGGGTTCTGTTTTTGTTCAACGGGCTGATGCAGATTCCCGGGCGGGAGAACCGGCGGACGGCCCTGCGGGAGCTGCACCGCGTGTGCCGGCCGGGCGCCCAGTTCATCTTCACTTCGCACGACCGGGAAGACCCGCGCGAAACCAAGGCCTGGGCGGAGGAAGCCGCGCGCTGGGCCCGCGGCGAGCAGAACCCGCGGCTGCTTGAGTTCGGTGACCGTTACTTCGCCCACGAGCACGGGCAGACCTTCATGCACCTGCCCGACCGCCGCGAGGTGCTCGAAGACCTGCTGGCGACGGGGTGGCGGTTCGAGCACACCGCGCTGCGCGACGACCTCGCCACCGAGTCGCTCCCGGTCCGCGAGGTTTCTGACAGCTGCCGGTTCTGGATCGCGAGAAAAAACTAGCACGCGAGCTTGGCCGCGAGCACCGCCTTGGCCGCCGGCCATTCCTCCACCGTGAGGCTGAAAATCGCGGTGTTGCGCACATAGCCGTCGTAGCGCGCCTGGTATTTGCGCAGGATGCCCTCGAAGGTGCAGCCGAGCCGGGCGATGGCCGCGCGGGACCGGGCGTTGCGCTCATCGGTCTTCAACTGCACGCGGATCGCGCCAAGTTTTTCAAAGGCATGCGTGAGCTGCAGCAGCTTTGCCTCGGTGTTGATGGGCGTGCGCTGGGCTTCCTTCGCCAGCCAGGTGTTGCCGATCTCCAGTCCGCGGTTCGCGCGGCGGATGTCGAGATAGCGCGTCGAGCCCATCACCCGGCCGTCGCTCACGCGCACCGTCGCCCACGCCACCTCCGTGCCGGCCGACTGGGCCTTCAGTCCGTCCTCCAGCCATTTTGCCATTTCTCCCTCGTTCCCCAGCGGCGTGAGAAAAAACTCGAAAACCGCCGGATCCTGCGCGGCCGCGATCAACGCCGGCAGGTGCCGGCGCTCCAACGGCTCCAGCCGCACATGGCGGCCCTCGAGCAGGACGGGCTGGGGATCAAACACAGGTTGCATGCCGGCGAGCATGCAGCGAGGCCGCCGCGGCCCAAGCCGAAATCAGAAATCCACCAGCACAGTGGCCCCTCCGGCTAATAACGTTTTGTGGGTCTTGCGCCGGCGGGCTGGCCGCCCATCCTGCCGGCATGTCCCCGCTGTCCACCGACCGGGCCCTCCTGTGGCTCGGCGCCCTGCTCTACTTCGCTGGTTTTCTGACCGGCCTGGTGGCGGTCGCGCGGCGGCAGCCGTCCGGCGGCCTGCGCACCATCCTGAACACCCTCCTCGTCAGCGGCTGGATTTTCCAGATGGCCGGCCTCTACGTCCGCGGCCGCGCCATTGGCGGCTGCCCGCTGGGCAACACGTTTGAAATCGTCCAGTTCGTCGCGTGGTCGGCGATGGTGCTGTATTTCTTCGTCGGCCCCACCTTTCGCGGCAGCCCCCTGGGGCTGTTCACCGCCGGTTTCACCGCGGCCCTGGCGCTGGTCTCGCTGTTTATTCCGGCCTGGGATCTGACCCACGGGCAGAAAATCTTCGGCAACAATCCCTGGATCGAGCTGCACGCGGCGCTCGCGGTGTTCAGCTACGGGGTGTTCGGCCTGCTGGCGCTGACCGCGCTCATGGACCTGTTGCAAAACTGGAGCCTGAAGCACAAGCGGCTCAACGGCCTCTTCTGGTTCCTGCCCTCGGTGGTGCAGCTCGACCAGATCAACTACCGGCTGCTGGCGCTGGGCGTGCTGCTGCTCACGTTCTCCCTCGGCGTCGGCGCCTGCTGGTGGGTGCGCAACACCACCTCGGTGGACCTGCCGAAGCTGGTGATGACCTCTGCGGTGTGGCTCATTTACCTGTCGGTCCTGTTGCTGCGCTGGCGCACCCGGCTCGTCTCGGTGCGTTTCGCCTGGATCTGCCTCGTGATGTTCTTCCTGGCGCTAGTCTCGGTCAGGTTGGTGGACTCGAGCCGCCATCACGAAATCAAGCTCACGCCTGAACGCTGACCGATGGCGCCCTCCCCCTCCGTTCTCTTCCTCCTCGGTGCCAGCCACCACACCGCGCCGCTCGCCGTCCGCGAGAAGCTCGCGCTCGACGACGCCCGCGCCGCCGCCCTCGCTGCCCGGCTGCAGGCGACGCCCGGCGTGAAGGAGTTCGCCCTGCTCAACACCTGCAATCGCGTGGAGATCTACGGCGTCGCCCGCGACCCGGAGGCGCTCGCCGCCATGCGCGCGGCCTTGTGCGAGATCACCGGCTGCACCCCGGCGGAGTTCGAGACCCACGGCTTTGCGCGGCACAACCACGACGCCGTCGCGCACCTCTTCGCCGTCGCCGCCGGGATTGACTCGCAGATGCTCGGCGAGACGGAGATTCTCGGCCAGGTGAAGGCCGCCTACGACGACGCCCTGGCGCGCGCGTGGACCGGGCCGGTGCTGAACCGGGTTTTTCAGAAAACCTTCCAGGCCGCGAAATACATCCGCACCCACACCGCCATCGGCGACGGCCAGATCAGCGTCGCCACCGTGGCGGTGGACCTGGCCGGGCGCATCTTCGGCGAACTCACGACCAGCCGGATCCTGGTGATCGGCGCGGGCGACATCGGGCAGAAAACGGTCCAGGCCTTCCAAAGTCGCGGCGCCAGCGCGATCACGGTCGCCAGCCGCACGCTCGCCCGGGCCGAGGCCGCCGCGCCCGCCGGCGGCGAGGCCGCCAGCCTGGCCGAGCTGCCGGAGGCCGTGGCCGCCGCCGACATCGTGGCCAGCTCCACCGCGGCGCCGGAGCACGTGCTCACCCGCGACCTCGTGGCCGCCGCCATGGCACCCCGCCCCGCCCGCCCGCTCTTCCTGATCGACCTCGCGGTGCCGCGCGACATCGATCCCGCCGCGGCGGAGCTGGCCAATGTCTTTCTCTACAACCTCGACGACCTCGCCAAGATCGCCGAGGAAAACCTCGCCCAGCGCGAGGCCGAGGTGGCGCGGTGCCGGGCCATCGTGGCCGAGCGCACGGCGACGCTCTGGCCAAAGGTGGCGCATTCGCTCAACCATCACGCTCCCTGATGGAGGCGGGAAAACCCGTTCAGGCCCAGGGGCGTTGTCGGGCCCGCTCGAGGGCCGCCAGCAATTCGGGGACCTTGAGCGGTTTGCTGATGTAGTCGTCCATGCCGGCGGCGAGGCATTTTTCCCGGTCGCCCTCCATGGCGTTGGCGGTGAGGGCGATCATCCACGGGCGCTGCCGGGGATCGGGCCGGCTTTGCACGAGCCGGCTCGCCGCCTCGAGGCCATCCATCTCCGGCATATGCACGTCCATGAGGATGAGATCGTAGGGCTGGCGGCGCACCGCCTCCAGCACCTCGAGGCCGTTGGCCGCCAGGTCGGCGCGGTAGCCCTGGTTGCGCAGCATGAGCAGCGCGACCTTCTGGTTCACCACGTTGTCCTCGGCCAGCAGGATGCGGTCGGCATGGGCCGCCAGCGGGTCGGCGGGTTTGAACGGATGCACGGAGGCCACCCGGGCCGTTTCCGCCTCGCGCCCCTGCCAGAAAAGCTGTGCCAGCACATCGAGCAGCTGCGAGGGCTTGATCGGTTTGGTGAGGTTGGCGGCGAAATACTTGCGCGGATCCTCCGGCTTGCCCATCGAGGACAGCAGGATGAGCGGCAGCGGGCTGCTTTTCCGCAGCGCGCGGATTTTCTTCGCCAGCATCAGCCCGTCCATGTCCGGCATCTGCATGTCGAGGACGGCGGCGTCGAAGTTTTCCCCGGCCTGCAGGAGCTTGAGCCCCTCGGCCGGGGTTTCCACGGCGAGTGACGTCATGCCCCAGTTGGCGGCCAGATCGGTGAGAATGCGGCGGCTGGTGGCGTTGTCATCCACCACCAGCAGGCGGCGGCCCTGCACCGTGGCCTTGGTGCCGCCGGCATAGGGGCGCGGCTTGCTCACGACCGCCTCGGCGCGGATGGTGAAACTGAAGGTTGAGCCGCGGCCGGGTTCGCTTTCCACCCAGATGCGTCCGCCCATCATCTCCGTCAGCCGGCGACTGATCACCAACCCCAGTCCCGTGCCACCAAACCGGCGCGTGGTGGACGCATCCACCTGGGTGAAGGACTGGAAAAGCCGCGCCTGCGCCCCGGACGGGATGCCGATGCCGGTATCGCGCACCGCGAACATCATTTCAATCTGGTCCCCCTCCACCGCCAGAGGCTGCACGGAAAGCAGCACCTCGCCTTTGACGGTGAATTTCAGGGCGTTGCCGAGGAGGTTGACCAGGATCTGGCGCAACCGGGTCGGGTCGCCCCGGATGGTGCCCGGGGTGCCGTCGGCAATCTCGTAGAGCAGGTCGATGTGCTTTTCCGCGGCGCGGGTCGCCAGCAGGTCGAGCGTGCCCTCGACGCATTCGCGCAGGCCGAACTCCATCTGCTCCAGCTCGAGCCGGCCGGACTCGATCTTGGAGAAGTCGAGGATGTCGTTGATGATGGTGAGCAGGGCCTCACCGCTCTGGCGGATGGTCTCGGCGTAATCGCGCTGCTCGGGCGTGAGCCGGGAGTCGAGCAGCAGGCTGGTCATGCCGATGACGCCGTTCATCGGGGTGCGAATCTCATGGCTCATCATCGCCAGGAACTCGCTCTTCGCGGCATTGGCCTTTTCCGCCACCTCCCGGGCCGTGTTCAATTCCACCTGCACTTTTTTCAGCTCGGTGATGTCCACCAGCGCGTTGAGCTCCTGCGCCTCGCCACCGGCGGTCGCGTGGTAAACCCGGCGCATCAGCCGCACCCACACCACCGAGCCGTCCTCATGCAGGTAGCGCTTGTCGAAGGTGAACTCGTTGATGGCGCCGCTTCTCAACTGCTTCACCAGCTCGTGCTGGCGCGCAATGTCCTCAGGGTGGGTGCGCTGCAGGAAAAGCTCCGGCTGCGACCTCGCCTGCTCGGGGGTGACCCCGGTCAGACGCACATGCTCGAGGTTCACCAGGCGCGTCTCGTCCCGATCGGCGATGTAGAAGGAAAGCCCCACCGGCACCGACTCGAAGATGAACCGGAACTGCGCCTCATGGCGGGCCAGGTTCTCCTGCGCCTGCCGGCGCTCGGTGAGGTCCGTGATGGTCGAAACCTCCTGCAAAATCCTGCCATCCGGGCCGCGATAGACTTGCACCGTCAGCAGCCCGTGCATCACCGAGCCGTCCGGGTGCAGGTAGCGTTTTTCCAGGCTGTATCGGTCGGTTTCACCCCGGCGCAACCGGGCTGACTCGGCCTCCTGCCGGGCCCAGTCGTCCGGATGGGTGATGCGCTGGTAGCTCCCCGGCTTGAGCGCCTCCTCGCGGCTCAGACCCGTGATGCCCAGCACCGCGTCGTTGACCCACGTCTCCTTCTTCTCGCCATGGGAAACCCAGCTCACGCCGATGGGCAGGGCGTTAAGGATGAACCGGAACTGCGCCTCCTTCCGCGCCAGTTCCTCCTGCGCCGCCTTTCGCTCGGTGATGTTGCGGGAGATGCCAAAGGTGCCAATGATCCGCCTCGCGCCATCCCGCAGGGGCAATTTCGTAGTCGACACCCAAATCTCGGAACCGTCGGGCCAGGTTTCCTTTTCTTCGATGTCCTTCAGGGGCTGGCCGGTGCGCATGATCTCCTGTTCATTGGTCAGCGCCGGGCACGCGTGTTCCGCGGAGAAGAAATCTGCGTCCGTCTTGCCGAGCAGCTGGGCCGGATCACTCAGGCCGAACGCCCGCACCATGGCGTGGCTCACCCGCAGGAAGCGGCTGGCGGTGTCCTTGAAATAAACATTGTCGGGCAGATAATTCATCAAGGCTTGCATCAAGGTTTGTTCCTGGCGCAAGTCCTCTTCCGCCCGCCGGCGTTGGGTGATGTCGAGCTGCAGCGTCATGTAGCCCGTGACGCGGCCCTTGCTGTCCTGCAAGGGCTGGATTTCGATCTCCATCCAGCATTTCCGCCCGTCCTTGGCGTAGTTGAGCACCTCGCCGGTGTAGGGCTGGCCGGTGCTGAGCACCGTGGCCATGGCCTGCAGGGTGGCCGGGTCGGTCTCGGGACCGGGCAGGAACTCGGCGGGCCGGCGGCCCTTGATTTCCTCCAGGGTGTAGCCCAGCAGGCGGGTGAAGCCTTCGTTGATCCACTCAATGCGCCATTCCGCGTCCGCCAGCAGCACCGCGTTCGCCGTGCGGCTGGCCACCATCGCCAGCCGGCGCGACTCGCCCTCCGTGCGGCGCAGCTCAGCTGTCATCCGCGCCGCCAGCTCCAGTGCGCGCCCGCGGGCGTTCACCAGGGCCCAGGTCAGCAGGGCGCCGAGCACGCTCGCCAGCAATCCGCCGATGAAGATCAGCTGACCGGTCAGTTGCTCGATCCGCCGATTGTCGTTCTGCCGCATCTCCGTCCGCATTTGCCACCAGGCGAGGACCGCCAGCCCGGCGCTCAGGAAGAAAACGATCCACGGCAGAAACCTGCTGCGGCGTTTTGTCACCTGGCCTTCGGCGTAACGCATCCCCAATGTTCAGCCTAATCGCACCCGGGTGGCGACTTTTTTTCTCGCCTTAATCGAGGCGCTTCAGAGCTGTCGGGCCAGCCAATCCGCCGCCGACCGCCCTGCCGGACTGGTCGCAGTGCCTGCCGCCGGCTGCGCCAGCAGGGCCCGCAGTCGCACTTTTTGCACAGAAGTTTTTTTCAATCGTTCAGGATTGCCGGCACACTCCCGCAGTTGCGCCGCCAGCGCCGCGGGCGTCGCCGCCCCCTGGATGAACTCGGGATACATCGGCTCCTTGAGCAGCAGGTTCGCGATGCCGATGTAGTCGAGCTTCACCCACCAGCGGGCCAGCAGGTAGGTGATGAAATTGGTGCGATAGGCGATGGCGCCGGGAATCCCCGCCAGCGCGCAGTGCAGCGACATCGTGCCCGAGCTGGTCAGCACGGCCGAGGCCGCGGTGCAGCCGTCATTCCCGCGCAACTCAACCGCATCCGCCAGTTGCGGCCACCGCGCCAGGACGGCGCGCGCCGCCGCCGCCACCTCCCCGCTCGGATACAGCACGACCGCCCTCGCTTTCGGCGCTGTTTTCAAAAACCCGGCGAAGCCGGCCAGCAGCACGGGGAATATCCGCGACACCGCCTGCACGCGGCTGCCGGGCAGCAGCAAGACCGGGCCGCTCGCATCGTAGCGCACCGGCGGTGTGTAGTCGGCGGCAAGGAAAGGATGCCCGACGAATTCCGCCGGCAGCGACGTGTCGGCGTAGCACGCGGGCTCGAAGGGGAAAATCACGGCGAGGGCGTCGAGGTCTCGCGCCATGGCGAAGCGGCGTTTGGGCTTCCACGCCCAGATCTGCGGCGAGATGTAATAAAGTGCCTTGATCTTCCCCCCGCTCTTGACGCTCAGCCCGCGCTCGCGGAGCTGCGCGGCCAGCCGCAGGTTGAACCCGGGATAGTCCACGAAGCACACCGCCCGCGGCTGGTGCCGATCGATCCAGAGCAAAGTCGCGTCAAACAGCGCGCGGAAAAATGAATAGTGTTTCAGCACCTCGACAAAGCCAACGACCGAGGTTGCCGTCAGGTCGTGCAGCAACTGCGCGCCGGCCGCCGCCAGTTCCAGCCCGCCGAGCGCGCAAACTTTCAGCCCCGGATTTTTCGCGAGCAGTTCGCGCACCACCTTCGCCGCGTGCTCGTCGCCCGAGTGCTCGCCCGCGACGACGAGCAAGTCGACCGTGCCGGCCATGGGTGGCGGCAGTCCGAACAGGAGCGCTGGTTTGGGGTCGCTCACTTCTGCGCCTTGCGAATCTGGTCCGTGATGGTGATCGCGACCTCGAGCGCCGACTTGCCCAGCGCGCCGCCAACCTTCGGCTGCTTGGCGTCGCGCACGCTCTCGATGAAGTGCGCCAGCTCGATGGCAAGGGGCTCGCCCTTTTCGATGGGGATCTCGTGGACCGGGATGGAGCTGGCGTCGCCGGCCTTCGCGAGGCCGATCTTCAGCTTCACGCCGTAGGCGATGATGTCGCTCTTCTTCACCAGATGGCCTTTCTGGTTCATGAAATCGAGCGAGAGATAGGCGTTGTCCTGGAACACGCGGATCTCGCGGTTCTTCTTCAGGCTCATCCGGCTCGCGCTGAGATTGGCCACGCAGCCGTTCTCGAACTCGATGCGCGCGTTGGCAATATCCTCGGTCTTCGACAGCACATTGATGCCCACGCTGTCGATTTTGCGGATGGGCGACTTCACCAAGGCGAGCACGATGCCGATGTCGTGGATCATCAAGTCGAGCACAACGCCGACCTCGGTGCCGCGGGTCTGATAGGGCGCGAGCCGCTCGGTCGTGATGTATTGCGGGTGGCCGGTGTGTTTTTCCAGGTAACTCATCACCGGGTTGAAATGCTCGATGTGGCCGACCTGCACGAGGCAGTGGTGCGTCCGCGCGGCGGCGAGCACCTGCTCGGCCTCCTCGAGGCTCGCGCAAAGCGGCTTCTCAATCAGCAGATGGCAACCCTTGGCCAGCAACGGCAGCGCGACGAGCGCGTGCTTGTCGGTCGGCACCACGACACTGATCGCATCGCACGCCTCGCCCAGTTCCGCGATGGTCGCGAAGCGCCGGCAGTTGTGCTTGGCGCAAATCTCCGCCGCGCGCGCGTCGCTGGTCTCGAAGATGCCCGTCAGCTCCGCGCCGGGCAGCGTGGCGTAGATGCGGGCGTGGTGCTGGCCAAGCGAACCGACACCGGCCACGCCGCACTTGATCCTGGGGTTAGCCATGCCGGATACTCGATTCGTCTTCCGCACGTGGCAACAGCGATGTTGGCAAGATTCCTTATCCGTTACTTCACCTTAGATCCCAATTGAACTAAATCACACCGATTCATAGTCCACCGAATCTGGGCAAGTCCGTTGAGTGAGTTTCACTGTGTGACATCTCAATCTTTCAGATTTTTTGAATATTTGCTTCACGATTTTCTCGCCATGTTTTTTGCCGGAATAGACGTCAATCACGTTTAAAAGAAATCCGACCGCATTCATCACGGCCCCCAGGATCGATATTCTTAATCCAATCTGGAATCTTAAAACCATCATCAATTATCGAAGAAGTCCCGTCTACCTCTTCTTTATACACTATTGTTTTTTGTATCCTATCTACCCAGCAGATTTGCCCATGCTGAAATTTACTGAATCGGCCTATTTTCTCCCCCTGTGAAATAAGATCGGTTTCATCAGAAACGGGGTAACCAAGAAAACTCTTCTCGAAGCCCAATTTTGCCCATCGGTTCCGGATTTCTCCATGTGTTTCAAAAGCCCCGACCATTGGGTGCCAATGAATCGACCCTCTGCATCCATCAAGGCGCTGAAAATCGCGGTAACGACCAAGGCCATCCGCCGTCGGTAACTCTTCTTGCAACGGTTCCCCCAAAGCAGTTCTCACTTTTGGATACTTACGCTGGCTCGGCGTAAGCGCAGGAGATTTTTTACGGATGGCGGGTTGTTTTTTCACGAGATATTGCTGCCTTTAGACAAACTTCCTGTTGTGCAGAAGTGACTGGCGATTGGGGGGGGTCGTACAGGCGGGATTGTGCGTCACCAGCACCCGCACGGCTCCCAAGCACATCTCGCTGCCGCCTGACTTGACACCTTGTTATTCGCGAAGATGCTTTGGACATGTCCCGCAACGAACTCCAAGCGGTTGTTGATCGCAGCTCCATTGAGGACCGGCTGTTCCTGTCGGCCTACTTGCAGCATCTGGCCACCCGAGATGATCCAGCGGTGCAGGCCGAATTGGCGAACGCACATCGCGAGATCACACGCGGCCGGAAGGTCAATCTGCGGCAGTTAAAGCGTCTGCACCGCACTTTCACCAACACCGGCCTGTGAAACGGCTTTGACCCTACGATGTGGTCATCCCCACCTCGAAGATGGTGGTCTTCAATGGGGCTACGAAGCGTGAGCGTAAATCACTGCTCGATTTCTTTGACCGGCTGGCGGCAAATCCCTTCATCGAAAGCGACTGGGCGGTGGCCGATTCCACCGGTCGCACCCACGACCAGTTCGCTGTTGGCCGCTACCTTGTGACCTATTGGTCGGACCATGCTGTGCGCGAGGTCAGAATCGTCAAGCTGGAGCGAATCGGCTCAAGTTAGCGAAGATTAGTGGTTAACAGATCTGGCTTTTTGTTTTGGCAAAAGGCATTCCACCTGGCCGGCGACGCTGCCTTGTCAAACAAAGCGCCCATTGTGCAGCAATAGCTGGCGAATTGTTTTTTTCGCGTGGGCGGGATTATGCGTCACCAGCACCAGCGCGGCGCGCTCCTCGGCGCAGACCTCCAGCAGCAGGCTGATGACCTCGTCACCCGTCCGCTCGTCGAGATTGCCGGTCGGCTCGTCGGCGAGGATGACCGCCGGCCGGTTCATCAGCGCCCGGGCCACCGCCACGCGCTGGCGCTCGCCGCCGGACAATTGCGACGACAGGTGATGCCCGCGCTCGGCCAGGCCGACACGCTTGAGGAGGGCCGCCGCCCGGTCGCGCTCGGCCGCGCCGATGCCGCCGAGGATCCGCGCGCTCATCAGCACATTGGCCGCCGCGTCGATTTCCGGAATCAGGTAATAGGACTGGAAGACCATGCCGAGGAACCGGCCGCGGCGCGCGGTGAGTTCGCCCAGGCCGAGCCGGTGCGCCGGCTCGCTGCCCCACCACAGCTGACCCGCATCGGGCCGGTCGAGCCCGGCGAGGATGTTGAGCAGCGTGCTTTTGCCCGAGCCGGACTCGCCGCGCACGCTTACGGTCTCGCCGGCGCCGATGGCGAAATCCACGCCGCGCAGCACCTCAAGCGTGCGGTCGCCACTCGGGTAGTTTTTGCGCAGCCCGGCGGCGCGGAGGACGGTGCCAGGGTCACTCACTGCGGAGCGCCTCCACGGGTTTGAGCTTGGCGGCGCGCCACGCGGGGATCAGCCCGGCGAGGGTCGAGGCGATGAGGGAAAAGACGATGATGAAGACCACGTCCTTGGTCACGGTGTGGGCCGGCAGCGAGCTGAACTGGTAGAATTTTTCAAACACGTCCTGCCCCACGGTCAGCCGGGCGACGAAATGCACGATGTTGTCGCGGTAGTGCAGGAGCGTGAAGCCCAGCGCCAGCCCCACGGCCGTGCCCACCGCGCCCAGGAAGAGACCCTGCGCGCAGAAACAAACCGCCACCAGCCGGGCCGGGCCGCCCATGGCACCGAGCAGGCCGATCTCGCGGGTCTTGCGGAGCACGGACATCAACAACGAGATGGTGATGGAAAAAGTCGCCACGAGGACGATGAAGGCCATCAGGAAAAAGATCATGTTCTGCTCGAAGGTGATGACCGATTGGAACTCGGCGTTGGCCTCGAGCCAGGTGAGCGCCCGCGTGTCGGGCGGCAGCGCGGCATTGAGGGCGGCAGCGACCTCGTTGACGTTCGCGCCGGGCTGCAGGCGGACGTTGTAGCCGTGGACCTTCCGGTCGAGCCCGTAGAGATCCTGCATCAGCCGCAGCGAACAAAGCACCGTGGAACTGTCGAGTTGCTGGTGGCCGATGCGGAAAATGCCCGCGACCCGGGCCTCGCGGGGCAGCAGGACCTCGTTGCGCTTGAGCCGGTCGAACATCAGCGGCGAGTAGATGGCCACCTTGTCGCCGATCTTCGCGCCAAGCGAACCGGCGAGAATCGAGCTGAGAATCACGGAGTCGTCGTCGAGGTCGTCCAGCGAGCCCGCCACCAGGTAGCGCTCGAGGGGAATGACCTTTTTCATCCGCTCGAAGTCAAAGCCCTGGATGGCAGGGAATGCCGGCCGGCTGGCGAATTCGATCATCACCACGCCCCGGGCAAAAGGAGCCGCGGCCACGACCGAGGGCGACGCGGCCAGGATTTTTTCCACGTCACCGGTTTTGTCGCCCTCCACCAGATTGCGGGCGGTGATCTGGATTTCACCCTGGGTGTCGATGATCAGGCGACCGACCTCGTAGCCGAATCCACCCATGATGCTCGTCACCATCAGCATGATCGTCACGCCGAGCATGATGCCCACCGTCGCGATGACGGTGATGAACGAAACCCGCCCGGACGGGAACAGCTGCTTCAGCGCCAGATAGAAATACCAAGGCATAGGACTGGATTAGCCACAAAAAGCACAAAAGGACACAAAAAGCCTAAGTCCTGTTTTGCGTTTTTTGTGCTTTTTGTGGCCATTGCCTTACTTCGTCTCGGATGGACGCAGTGAAGGAAACAGGATCACGTCGCGGATGCTCTCGGCCCCGGTAAGCAGGATGCAGAGCCGGTCGATGCCCACGCCCATGCCGCCAGCGGGTGGCATGCCGTGTTCGAGGGCGAGCAGGAAGTCCGTGTCCATCTTCTGCTGGTCCGCGCCGACTTGCTGCGCGAACATCTCGCGCTGCACCAGCGGGTCGTTCTGCTCCGAATACGCCGGGGCGATCTCCATGCCGCCGATGATCAGCTCGAACACGTCGAGGGTGCTGTCGTCGCCGGGCGTGAACTTGGCCAGCGGGCACAGCTCCTTCGGCAGGTGGGTGACGAAGGTCGGTTGGATGAGAGTCGGCTCGATCTTCTTGGAAAAAATCTCGTTGGTAACCTCGAAGTCCTCCCACTTCGGGTCGATAGCGAGGCCCATTTTTTCGGCGCGGGCGATCTTCTCGGCCTTGCTGTGCTTGAACCAGTCGGGGTCGCCCGTCTCGGTGCGGATGAGGTCCTGGTATTTGGCCTCGCGCCACTCGCCGGCGAAGTTGATCACCTGCCCGCTGGCGGCGTGCTTGATTTCCGTGGTGCCGAGCACGTCGCGACACACGCCGGCAAAGAGCGCCTTGACGAGCTCCATCATGCCGCGGAAATCCGAATAGGCCTGGTAGACCTCCAGCATGGTGAACTCCGGGTTGTGCTTCCGGGAGATGCCTTCGTTGCGGAAAATGCGGCCGATCTCGAACACGCGGTCGTAGCCGCCGACCAGCAGGCGCTTGAGCCGCAGCTCAAGCGCGATGCGCAGGAAGAAGTCCACGCCGAGCGCGTTGTGGTGGGTGACGAACGGCCGCGCGGCGGCGCCGCCGGCCACGCCTTCAAGCACGGGTGTCTCGACCTCGAGAAACTTCCGCTCCGCGAGCGTCTGGCGGAGGCTGGCCACGATGCGGCTCCGCAGCATCAGGCGGGCGCGCGACTCGGGGTTGACGATGAGATCGAGGTAGCGCTGGCGGTAAACCTGCTCGGCGTCGGTCAGGCCGTGCCATTTTTCCGGCAGGGGGCGCAGCGCCTTCGCCACGAGCGTGTATTTTTCGACGCGCACGGTGATTTCGCCGCTCTTGGATTTGAAGAGCATCCCGGTGGCGCCGATGATGTCGCCGAGGTCGAGCTTCTTGAACGCCGCGTAGGCGTCGTCGCCCACCACGTCCTTCTTGAGGTAGAGCTGGAGCTGGCCCTGCTGGTCGAGAATCTTGACGAAGTGGCTCTTGCCCATGTCGCGGATGACCACGAGCCGGCCGGCGACCTTGACCGGCACGGTGTTGTCCTGGCCATCCACGTAGGCGGCCAGCGCCTCGGCGGAGAAATGCGTCTGCTCGACGGCGGCGCGGAACGGGTCGGAGCCCGCCGCGCGCATGTCCTGCAGCTTCTTGAGCCGCACCGCATACTGGTCGTGGGAAATGTCCTCGGGAAGGTCGCTCATGGAACGCCGCAGGCTTGGATGCCCCGGCGGCGGGCGCAAACGGAAAGTGGGCGCACCCCGGACGAAACAGTTGCACCGCAACCCATCCTGATTGAAATTGCCCGCCGTAATGTCCGCTCCCGCCACCACCCTCGCGCCTGCGACCCTTGACTGGGGCCGCACGGGTTATTCCGCGGCGTGGCGGCAGCAGGAAGAGCTGGTCGCCCGGCGCAACGCCGGCGAAACCGGCGACACACTCGTCTTCACCGAGCACGAGCCGGTCTACACGCTCGGCGTCCGGCCCGGCGCCGGGCAGCACATGATTTGGGACGAGGCCGAGGTGAAGCGCCGCGGCATCGTGGTCGTCCAGACCAACCGCGGCGGGGACATCACCTATCACGGTCCCGGGCAGATCGTCGGCTACCCGGTTGTCAGCCTGGCACCGCGCAAGGACCTGCACGCCTACCTGCGCCTCCTCGAGCAGGTGCTCATCAACTCGGTCGGCACCTTCGGCCTCGCCACCGACCGCCGCGCGGGCAAGACCGGCATCTGGCTCGGCTCGCGCAAGATCGCCGCCATCGGCGTCGCGGTGAAAAAGTGGACCACCTACCATGGCTTCGCGCTCAACGTGAACGCCGACCTCGCGCCCTTTTCCGGCATCGTGCCCTGCGGCATCACCGACGGCAGCGTCACCTCGATGGCCGTGGAGCTCGGCCACGACCTGGATCCAGCCGAGGTGAAGCGCGTTTTGGCACTTGAATTCTGGAGCCTCCTGCCGAAGTTCTTTGCCGGACAATGACGCCCACCTTGCGCAAACCCGACTGGCTCCGCGCCAAGCTGCCCTCCGGCCCGGCCTACCAGGCCACCCGCCGGCTGGTGGAGGAGAACAAGCTCCACACGGTCTGCCAGAGCGCGCAATGCCCCAACATCGGCGAATGCTGGTCGCGCGGCACGGCGACGGTCATGATTTTGGGCAACATCTGCACGCGCTCCTGCAATTTCTGCGCGATCCAGACCGGCCGACCCACGGAGTTCGACCTCGGTGAGCCCGCCCGCGTGGCCGATGCCGTCGCCAAGATGGGCCTGCGCCACTGCGTCATCACCTCCGTGGCCCGCGACGACCTGAAGGACGGCGGCGCCAGCGTCTGGGCCGCGACCATCCGCGCCACCAAATACAAGAACCCGCAATGCGCCGTCGAGGTGCTCGTGCCGGATTTCAAGGGCCACCTCGACCAGGTGGACACCGTGCTCGACGCCCGGCCCGACATTTTCAACCACAACATCGAGACCGTGGAGCGGCTGCAGCGCCCGGTGCGCGTGCAGGCCCGCTACGACCGCAGCCGCTCCGTGCTGCGCCACGCCAAGGGCCGCGGCTTCACCACCAAGACCGGCATCATGCTCGGCCTCGGCGAGACCGCTGCGGAGATCGAGCAGACCTTGCGCGACATCGCCAGCGACAAGACGGACATTCTCACGCTCGGCCAATACCTCCAGCCGACGCAACAGCACTGGAAGATCGACCGGTGGGTGCCGCCGGAGGAGTTCGCGCACTGGAAGCAATTCGCCCTCGCCGCCGGCCTCGGCACCGTGGAGAGCGGCCCGCTTGTCCGCTCGAGCTATCACGCCGACGAGCAGTCGTTGAAATACACCGGCGAGGAACACTTGAACCGGGCGCCGACGCTGGCCCGGGCCTGAGCCGCGCCCCGCGGGGATTTTTAAGATTAACCTCGCCGCAGGCCGCGGCGGGGTTAATTTTTCACGGGCAAAGCAACCCCCATGGAGACCAAGGAAAAAATCGTCGCGAACTGGCTGCCCCGTTACACCGGCGTGTCACTGAAGCATTTCGGCAGCTACATCCTGCTGACCAATTTCAACCGCTACGTCGAGCTGTTCGCCCACTGGCACCGCGTGCCGGTGCACGGCCGGAACAAGCCCATGACGAGCGCCACCGCCAACGACATCACCATCATCAATTTTGGCATGGGCAGCGCCAATGCGGCCACCGTGATGGACCTGCTCGGCGCCATCAAGCCCAAGGCCGTGCTTTTCCTCGGCAAATGCGGCGGCATCAAGCACCGCGCCAAGCTCGGCGACATGATCCTGCCCATCGCCGCCATTCGCGGCGAGGGCACGAGCAATGATTACTACCCGCCCGAGGTGCCCGCCCTGCCCGCCTTCGCGCTGCAAAAGGCCATTTCCACCACCATCCGCGACCACAAGCGCGATTACTGGACCGGCACCGTTTACACCACCAACCGCCGCATCTGGGAGCATGACGGCGAATTCAAGAAATACCTGAAGAAAATCCGCGCCATCGCCATCGACATGGAGACGGCCACCATCTTCATCGCCGCCTTCGCCAACGAGATTCCCGCCGGCGCCCTCCTGCTCGTCTCCGACCAGCCGATGACCCCCGAGGGCGTGAAGACGATCGAAAGCGACCGGAAGATCGACGAGCAGCATGTCAGCGCACACATCCGCATCGGCCTCGATTCCCTGAAGCAGCTCATCAACAAGGGCCTCACGGTCAAGCACCTGAAGTTCTGAGGCGGCGAACGGCGGAATCCCAGGTTTTTCCGTCCCACTCATCCCATGATCGTCCGGATCAAAGGCGCCATTTCCAACTGCTACCTGCTAATGGGCGACCGGCCCATGCTGGTGGACACCGGCGCGCCCGGCGACCTGAAGCGCATCCTCGCCGCCCTACAGGCCAATGGCGTCGAGCCCAGGCAGCTCGCGCTCATCCTGCTCACCCACGGCCACAGTGACCACGCCGGCTGCGCCGCCGAGTTGAAACGCCGCAGCGGCGCCCAGATCGCGCTGCACGCCGGCGACGCCGCGCTCGCCCGCAGCGGCCAGAACGGCGTGCTCGCCGCGCAGGACCTGATCGGGCGCATCGTGCGCCCGTTTGTAAACGAGCAATTCGAGGCCTTCGAGCCCGACCTGCTTTTCCGCGACGGTTTTTCGCTGGAGCCGCACGGCGTCAGGGGCCGCGTGCTTGCGACGCCCGGCCACACCTTCGGCTCGGCCTCGGTGGTGCTCGCGTCGGGCGAGGCGGTCATCGGCGACGTGCTGCGCGGCAGCATGGTGTGGCCGAACAAGGCCAGCCTGCATTTTTTCTGCAACGACCCGGAGACGAACACCCGCAGCATCGTGCGGCTGGCACGCGAGGGACTGTTGCGCTGCCACCCGGGCAACTTCGGCAGTTTTCCCGGCTCGGAGCTGCACCACTTCCGGGTCACGGCCTCCGGCGAGGTGCTGGAGCTCTCCGGCGAGCCGGTGTGAAGCCGTTTACGGCTGCACGTCCACCCAGAAGGGCGCGAAGACCTCGGTCCCGCCGAGATTCACGTGCGCCCAGATGGCGTAGCGCCCGGGCGACGGGATGGTGACCTTGAAATTCAACTCGGGGTGCAGCGCATCGGGCGGCTTGGCTAGGTCGGTTTCCCTCGGGTGCAGGTGCGCGAAGCCGCTGCGCGTCTCGTCGAACGCGACGAGGTGGGCGAACGCGCCCATGATCGGCTGCAGCGGCACGGGCTCCTTCTCCGCGCCCTGGCTCTCGATCCGGAATTTCAAATCCGCCGGCTGCCCGGCGCGGAGCACCGCCGGCCCGACCAGCTCGAATTTCAGGCCGCCCGCCTGGAAAGTGGTGTTCGGCTCGCGGATGACCCGGGCCACCGCGCCCGGCACCGTGAAATCGGCCGAGGCGTAGAGTCCGCGCGCGGTGGCGACGGGCATGAAGTCGGCAAACACGCGGTAGACGCCGGCGCGCATCGGCGTCATGGTGAACACCCATTCGCCCGGCCGCCGGCCCGGCTCGGGATGGATGTGCTGGTAATCATTGAGCGTCGGATCGACGATGAGCAGGTGGAGCTTGCGGGTGTGGGCGACGAGCAGGTCCTCCGGCGCGATGGGTTTGCCGCTCGCGGTACGCAGTGTGAGGATGAAGGAGACCGGCTGGTTGAGCGCCGGGTCGCGGTCGGGCTTCAGCGTCAGCACCACGGGCGAGCGCACGGCCACGACGGGGATGAACTGCGGGTTGACGGGATCGCAAAACTCGAGCGTGCCCTTCCCCTCCCCCTCCATCCGGAAATCCATGTGGTTCAGGTTGGTGCCGGTCGGCAGCAGCCGCACGATGAGATAGAGCGCCAGCGCGACGGCGGTGATGATGGATATCTGTCGCAACTGGTGGGGCGCGATCACTGGGCGCGCCGTTCCATTCTCCGACGGACGGCCCAGCGGTTCGTCCCCACCGTGTTCAGCCTCACTCATTCCTTCTTGAGTCGCCGGACGAAGTCCTCGATCAGCCAGGTGCTGCCGTCCACGCGGTAGGTGATCTGGCCCTGCTCGTTGATGAGCACGGTGGCGAGCGTGTGCTTGATCGTCGCGCCCTCGAATTCGCGGATGACGCCCAACTGCGCCAGCAGCTGGCGCACCGCCGCGTCGGGCCCGGTGAGGAACGACCAGTTCGAGGTGTCGAGGCCGCGGAGCTGGGCGTATTCCTTGAGCACGCCGGGCGTGTCGTATTCCGGGTCGAGGGAGAGGGAGACGAGTTCGAAGTCCTTCGCGCCGGCCGCCT
>DATFUQ010000335.1:0-2140 GCA_035260745.1 Lacunisphaera sp.
GTTTTCTAGGCCAGCGGGCGGTTGCGCGGCATCCATGAAGAAGGACCTTCCAAACCACAAATCAGACCACCGTGCGCGAGTGGGCGAGCCGATAGGCGCGGGGTGTCTGTCGGTGCCCGGTAGTGTCCGTCAAGTTTCGCACATTTTAGGACGCGGGAGCGTCGGAGGAAGGTTCAATGATGGGTTTTAGTTTAGGTTTTCGTTGGGACTTGCTGGGTGCGGAGGGAGGGGGAGGCCGACCGGAGCACCCAGCAAAATGGGTCACGCGGTCTGCGGGGTTGCACCCGTGGCGGGTGGCGGCAGGTCGCGATGGCGGGTCATGTCCATGTAGCGCTTGAGGCCCCAATGGGTGCCGACGATGTGGCGCAGGCGGGCCGCGACGAGGTTGTCCGGCAGACGGACGTCTCCAGGCAAACCCTTCATTCCGCGCTCGCGGCGGCGTGGCACGCGGGCCACCTGCTTCTCGCCGAGAAGAAACGGGTTCGCCAGGCGATGGGCGGCGGCGCATGGCTCCTCTGGCTGGAGCAAAACTTCCGAGGAACGCCACGCACGGCCCAGCGCTACATGAAGCTCACCAAAGGGGTGGCTGACGCGGCGTTCCTGCAAGGGATGAGCTTGCTGCCAGGCTTACGACCGGTTGGGCGTCCCGATGGAGGGAAAGCATCCTTCTGAATCGTTCGCGCTGCATCCGCTCGCCCCGCATCTGCTCCTCGCCAGCAAGCTCGTGCGGGCGCTGCCGGTGGACGACTGGCAACGGCTTCCGCCGGAGCAGCGCACGGCACTTCGGCGGGACCTGGCCCCGCTCTATCAAAGGATGAGGCCGCTCCGGCAAACCCCGCCGCCGTGACGGAGGACGGCCCGACGGCCGCGCTGCGGTTTCTCTCCGACCTATGCCGGTGCCCAAAACGACGGCGAGATCTGGCTGGAGGGCTCATGCGCTCCAGTCCAGTGAGATCATGTAGTCGGTAATCTCGGGTAGGGAAGGACTGCGGGCGAGGCGTACGAAGAGGCCGGAGGTGGCGCAGCCGCACGCCAGACACTCCGCGGGCGTCAAATCGAGCAGGCGCCCCAAAGCGTAGCCAGCGTTGAACCTGTCGCCTGCGCCGGTGCTTTTATTCGGCCTAGCACAATAGGGACCGAGTAAACTTGCGGTGTCGTCACGCCCTGCCACGGCGGCGACCTTGATATAATGAACCAGGACTTCGGAAATGCCGAGCCGGTCGCGCAAGGCAACGGCGAGCGTGGTGGCCGAGGCGGTGTCTTCGATGGACGTGGGCAACCCAAGAAGCCGTGCGAGGATGTTGGCTTCGTTGCCATTCAGACCGAGGGTGAGCGGCCCGGCGGCTTCGAATCCATGCAGGGTGTCGAGCATTGCCCGGATGTCTTCGGGCGCGCGCGTGGAAGGATCGACGAGGTCGATGAAGAAGCTCGGACGGTGCGTGAGTTTCGCATAAACCTCGCGCTGGAGGTGCCGCCAGACGGAGGTCATGTGCGGATAGAGGGTCCAGTCGGTGATGGCGATGAGCCGGGCTTCGCGACAGGCGGCGGTATAGGTGCCGTCGGCAAGAAGCTGACCGGCCTTGGCCGCAGTCAGTTCGGCCAGCTGCGTCACCGAGCTGAACATCAATTTTCCATCTTGGAACTCATAGGCGAGCGTGCGACCGGGTTCGCGCCCCCAGGAATGGACGGAGCGGAAGCGAGCAAGAACGTCAGCGAAGGCCGGATGAATCGGCTGACCGAGCGTGGCAAAGGCGTCCACTGGAACGCCAAGTGCGGCCAGGCCGTCGCCCATGTTGACCGCGCAGCCACCGGGATGAACCCCGTTGACCACGATCTCGCGCAGGCTGCTGCGGCCGGCGGCTTGACTGATGAGTCCGCCAAACGCGGCGATGGTTGGCACCGGGGTGAATTGCTCAAGGTTCCGGCGTTCGCTGACGAGCTGAATCATCTCATCAACAAAGCCGTCGAACCCGATGGCGACCGAAGGGAGCGCGCCGGACCGGATGCGCAAGCGGGCGGCAAGGTCGGTGCGCAAGGCGAGGCTGGACATGGAGCGAAGTTTTAAATGGGGCGGTTGGCAGAAACTAAGACGGCGGAGGAAAGCTCAGGTGGCGTCCGAGACGAGGCGGATGACGGCGGG
>DATFUQ010000336.1:0-7991 GCA_035260745.1 Lacunisphaera sp.
AGCTGCCCCGGGTGGAAATCGCCCGGCCCGAGACCGCCCTGGGGCGCAGCACCATTGAGAGCATCCAGTCCGGGTTGTATCACGGGCACGTCGGCGCGATCCGCCACCTCCTGGCGGTGCTGGCCAACGAGAACTTTCCCGCCGGCCGGGCGGTCGTCCTCGGCACCGGCGGCTTCGCGCGGATGTTCGCGGAGGCGAAGCTGTTCGACGAGATCCTGCCGGAACTCGTGCTGCTCGGGCTCAAGCGGGCGGTCTCCCTCAACGCCGATGCACCTGCTGCTGCCCAGTGAACTCGAACAGGAGACCGACCGGCTCTTTCGCACGCTGATGTCGGTGGACTGCGAGCCCGGCCGGCAGTGGAACTACGAGGCCTGCCGGCGCATCGCCCCGCTGACGCTCGAGATCAACCGGCTCAAGCGCGAGCAGGACGCCGTCATTCTCACGCATTCCTACGTCGAGCCCGAGATCATCTACGGGGTGGGGGACTTCAAGGGCGACTCCTACTTTCTCAGTCTCAAGGCCCGCGAGTCACGCGCGAAGAAAATCGTGTTCGCCGGCGTCGTGTTCATGGCCGAGACGGCGAAGATTCTCTCGCCGCAGGCCACCGTGGTCGTGCCCGATCGCGGGTCCGGCTGCTCGCTGGCCGATTCCATCACCGGCGAGGGCGTGCGCCGGCTGAAGGCACTTTACCCGGAAGCGGCCGTCGTCTGCTATATCAACAGCACCGCCGAAGTGAAGGCGGAGTCGGACGTCTGCGTCACCTCGGGCAATGTCTACGACATCATCGCAAAACTTCCGGAGCGGCGCATCCTCTTTGTGCCCGACCGGCTGATGGCCGAGAACGTCCGCGCCGAGCTGAAGCGCCGCGGCGTGGACAAGGAGATCGTCTCCTCCGACGGCACCTGCATCGTGCACGACCAGTTCGACCCCGCCTTCATCGTGGAGGCCCGCCGCCGCTTCCCCGGCCTCAAGGTCGTCGCGCACCCCGAGTGCACCGCGGAGGTGGCCGCCGCCGCCGATTTTGTGGGCAGCACCGGCGCGATGATGAAATACGTGAAGAACACGCCCGCGCCTTATTTCCTCATGCTGACCGAGTGCGGGCTCGTCGGCCGGCTGCAGGTGGAGGATCCGGAGAAGCGTTTCATCGGCGGCTGCCGGCTCTGTCCCTACATGAAGCTCAACTCGCTCGAAAAAGTGCACCAGGCCCTCGCGGCCCCGCGGCCCGACCAGATCGTCACGCTCGACGAGGACCTTCGCCGCCGCGCCGCCCGCAGCATCGAGCGGATGTTCGAGCTCACGCCAAGAAATTAAACCTTATGATTGATGTCCGCACCGCCCACTTGATTGACCTTGCGCTCGAGGAGGACGCCGGTCTTGGCGACGTGACCAGCCGCGCCATCTTCCCCGCGAAGCACCACAGCCGCGCCGTCATCAACGCCAAACAGGAGCTCGTCATCTGCGGGCTCGAGGTCGCAGTCGCGGTCTTTGCGCGCGTTGATCCGGCCCTGAAAACGCAGCCGCTGGCGGCCGACGGCGACCAGATGCAGTCCGGCGCCCCGGTCCTGCGCGTCACGGGCCCCACGGTTGCGCTGCTCACGGCCGAGCGCACCGCGCTCAATTTCCTGCAAAGGCTCAGCGGCATCGCGACGCAGGCCCGGCGCTTCGCCGACGCCGTGCGCGGCACCGGCGTCCGCGTCGTCGACACGCGCAAGACCACGCCGGGATTCCGCGCGCTCGAGAAATACGCGGTGCGCTGCGGCGGATGCTTCAACCACCGTTTCTCGCTTGGCGAGCACGTGCTCATCAAGGACAATCATATCGCGGCCGCCGGCTCGCTCACCCGGGCCGTGCGGCTTTGCCGCGCCGCCGCGCCGCACACCGCGAAGATCGAGGTCGAGGCGAAGACCCTGGGCGAGGTCAGCGCGGCCTGTCGCGCCGGCGCCGGGGTCATTCTCCTCGACAACATGACGCCCGACGAGGTGCACCGGGCGGTGGCCGTGGTTGCCGGCCGCGCGATCGTGGAGGTTTCAGGCGGCGTCCGCTTAGACACGCTGCGTGACTACGCCCAACCCGGCGTCGACGTCATCAGCATCGGCGCGCTCACGCATTCGGCCCCCGCGGCCGACCTGAGCCTGAACATCGCGCCGGCCCGCCGCTGATTCCGTGCGCGCGATCCACACCGACTGCCTCGTCCTCGGCGCCGGCCTCGCCGGTTCGGCCTATGCGTGGCACGCGGCCAAAGCCGGTTTCAAGGTGGAATTGCTCTCGCTCGGGGAACCGCTGCGCGCCAACAGCGACTGGGCGCAGGGTGGCATCATCTACGACACGAGTTCCGATCCCGCCCGACTCGCGAAGGACATTCTGGAAGCCAGTGACGGCACCGCGAATGCCGCGGCGATCGAACAGCTCGGGCGCGAGGGCCCGGCGGCGGTGAAGGAACTCCTGCTCGACGAATTGCACGTGGGTTTCGACCGCGATGCCGCCGGCCGGCTCGACCTCGCCCGGGAGGGCGGGCACACCGAGCGGCGCATCATCCACGCGAAGGACGCCACCGGCCATGCCATCCTCGCCGCGCTGGCCCGCCGGGTGGACACCACCCCGGGCATCACGCGGCGCAGCGGATTCACGGCGGTCGATTTGCTGACGCTCTCGCACAACTCGGGCGAGGCGCGCGACCGCTATGAGCCGCTGACCTGTTTCGGCTGCTACGCGCTCGATACGGCGGCGAACGAGGTTGTCGCGTTTGTCGCGAAGAAGACCGTGCTCGCGACCGGCGGGCTGGGCGGGATTTTCCTGCACACGACCAACCAGCCCGGCAGCGTCGGGCACGGAGTGGCGATGGCCTGGCGCGTGGGCGCGCGGCTGATCGACCTCGAATACGTCCAGTTTCATCCGACGGTGTTCAGCGCGCCGGGCGCGGTGCCGTTCCTCGTCACCGAGGCGCTGCGCGGGGAGGGCGCCATGCTGGTCGATGCGGCGGGCCGGCGCTTCATGGACGGGGTGCATCCGCTTGGTTCGCTTGCGCCGCGCGATGTGGTGTCACGCGCGATCAAGCAGCACCTCGCCACGACCGGCGAGGCGTGTGTTTATCTCGATCTTTCCGCGCTGAAGCCGGAATTCATTCGCGAGCGATTTCCCGGGATCCACCAGCGCTGCCTCGCCGGCGGGGTGGACATCACGCGCGAGCGCATCCCGGTCGTGCCGGCCGCGCATTTCTCCTGCGGCGGCGTGCATGCCGATCTGCACGGACGCACGAATGTCCGGCACTTGAACGCCATCGGCGAGACCGCGTGCACCGGACTGCACGGCGCCAACCGCCTCGCGAGCACCTCGCTGCTCGAGTGCCTGGTCAGCGCCAAGTCCGCCGCGG
This sequence comes from Lacunisphaera sp., assembly GCA_035260745.1. Lineage (GTDB taxonomy): Bacteria > Verrucomicrobiota > Verrucomicrobiia > Opitutales > Opitutaceae > Lacunisphaera. Next base: position 3,371 of record DATFUQ010000336.1, read on the forward strand.
GCGCTGATGGGGCGGAGTTGAAGGACGGGCAGTTTCACCTGCCGGCACCGAAGCCGTGGACAAGTCCCGCCAAGCTGGCCGACCCGATGCTGGTGCGGCAGGACCTGCACCAGATCCGGACCACGATGTGGAATTACGCCGGCATCATCCGCTCGCCGCGCCGTCTGGCCCGGGCGCGCCGCATTTTGCTGGAGTTGCGCGAGGACATCCAGGCTTTCTATCGCGACTGCCGGCCGACGAGCGAGCTGATCGAGTTGCGCAATGCCGTGCAGACGGCGCTGCTGGTCGTCCACGCCGCCTCGCTGAATCCGGTGAGCAAAGGCTGCCATTTTCTGGTGGATGACGAGCAGGCGTAGCCATGCCGCGTCACCGAGGCGAAGCAGGAAATGAAATCGATAGTCAGGTATTTTGACGGTGAGGATCGCCGGCGCAGGAAATCAAAGTGCGGTTCTCTGGACTGGAGACTATCGCATTTGCGAGATGCGCATGACTCAATTCGTGGCCACATTTTGGCGGTCGAAGTATCTGGCCATTCTGGCCAACTCCGGCCGCCTTCGGCAATTTGCGACCACCGGATCAGAGCCGATGCGCGGCGAGCGCCAAAAAAAGACGAAGCCATTAGAACGTCAGTGAAGTCTCGATGCCGAAGGTGCGCGGGGCGCCGGGTGTGCCATGACCGGTGCCGGGTGTGATCGCACTGTAATAACCCCGATTAGTGAGATTCTGTCCGTAAGCCGTCACGCGGTAACGGCCGCCATGGTAACCGAGGCGGGCGCTGACCAGTGAGACGGCCCGCTGGCCGAAGGTGAGATTCTCTCCCTCAGTGTAGTAGGTCCGGCCGTTGGAGTTGACTTCCACGCCGCCAAACCAGCCACCCGGATGCTGGTAATCGGCGCGGAGGCTAGTGTCGTAGGTGGGAACATAGGGGGCCCGGTTGCCGGCGTAGTTTTTTTGCGTATAGGGATCGGTGAACTCCCGCAAGGTGACATCAGTCGTGCCGAGATCGGTGGCGAGGGTGAGGCCGGTGAGCGGTTTCCAGGTGAGCTCGATTTCCGCTCCGCGGGAGCGGGCCCGCGGAGCGTTAACGACGAGGTAATCGTCGGTGGCGGCGCCGGTGGCGAAGGAGCGTTCGATCTGGTAACCGGTGATGTCATACCAGAAAAGACGCACGGTGGCGGCCAGTCGCTGGTCCGCGGTGGCGCGGGTGACGCCGGCCTCCATTGTCCGGGTACGCTCCGGGCCGAAAGCGGAGAGGGCCCGGTTGCCGGTGAAGGCGGAGAAACCGCCGGGTTTGCAACCCGTCCCGAGGGTGGCGAAAAGGCGGGTGGAACGATCGAGGACGTAACTGGCCTCGAGCTTGGGCAACATGGCCGTTGCTTCGTTTTCAAGAGCGAAAACTTGGGATGAGGGCACGTATTCGATGCGGTCCATCTTCCGGCGGGAGTCCTCGAGGCGCACGCCGGCGGTCACCCTAAGGCTGGGAGCAGCCTGAAAGGTCATCTCGCCAAAAACGGCGAGATCATGCGACTGGAGGCGGAAAACCGAGCTTTCGAAGGGAAAGGAACCGAAGAAGCGGCTGAACGCACCGGCCATCTTGCCGGCGGACCAGAAGGTGCCGGCCCGCCAGTTGACAGCGGCCTTCGGATCGGAAACGAACTTGAACTCCTCGCTCCACAGGTGCTGGCGCTGGGTGACGTTGTTGGCAAGTTCGAGCGGTCCGAAGGAGAGGGTGTTGGCGTAGGGGTCCAGATCCCAATGGCTCAGACTGGTGGTTGCGCTGAAAAAACCGGTGGGGATGGTGAAGGAGGCTTTGAGCGAAGCATTGCAGGCGTCGAGGTTCGTGAGGCCCTCCTTGTGGCGGGTGACGACAAACAGCGGGCCGCCAAGCGGAACGAGCGGCTGCACGCCATCGCGCGCGCGCAGCCCTGTGACGAGCAAGGTGATTTCACTCGCAGCGGTCGGACGAAACCGTAGGCGGGCGAGGGCGGTCCGGGAGTCCTTGTCGTCAATACGAAGGCCGAGACGGGTGTTTTCGATATAGCCGTCGCGGCGGCTCCACGAGGTGCTGACATAGATATCGCCCCGCGGGGCGGTGGCGCTGCTGGCGCTGGCGGAAAAATTGACGACGTTGTAGCTGCCGTAGCTCGCGTGGAGATCGCCCACCGCAACCTGACCTGGTTCGGGAGTGTTGAGCGTGATCACACCGGCGGAACCGGCGCGGCCAAAAAGGGTGTTCTGGCTAGGGCCCCGGTGCAATTCGGCCGAGGCAAAGCCCTGGAGATCGGCCGGAAAGGTGAACGGATTGCCGAGGGGGAGATCGTCGAGGTAGCAACTGACCGCGGGGCCGCCGAAAATCGGCGTGTTGGTAAGGCCCCGCAGGGCGAAGGTGTCGTTGAAGGAGTGAGCGTCGTTGGTGGAGGCGAAGAAATTGGCGGCTTGCAGGGCGAACTGTGTCATGGTGTTGCCGGCCTGCGATCGGCCGGTCAGGTCGAATCGACTGACTGTCGCGGGTGACTCAGTCGGGGATGTTCCCTCCACCACCAACGGGTCGAGGTTAATGATGGGGCCGCGCTTTTCCCCGGCGTGCAGGGTGGCGCCCCAGACGAGCAGAGCGGCCAGTCGAAGACTGGCGCGGAACAATCGGCCAGGCATCTCGGCCCGGGTGAATAGGAGTAAAGGCATAAAACTGGCTGCGACCATGCGCCAGACGCACCAGCCAATTCGCAGGTCGGCACCGGATGGCAATAAAGTAATAGGGAGGATTCATCTCCAGCGGGGCCACATTGGGTTTGCCTACATGGCGGCGGTGGAAAATGCCTCGGTCCGCCATGACATCAGCGACTTTGCCCGGTTTGTTCCCGCGGAGATGGCCGCTTCCGCGGAACTCAAAGGGCCGAAACAATGAATCCGCCATGGCCGTTGATTTCAGCACCGCGTTTGAAGCCGTCCGTCCGGCGGTCGTTGGGCTGGGCTTCGTGACCAAGGGTGGTTTCGACACCAGCGGAACGGGTTTCATCGTCTCGGAGCAGGGTTGGATTCTGACCAACCGCCAATGTCTCGCCGCCCGGAGGCCGGGCCTGCGCCAAGGTTGTCCAAACTGACGGCGAAAGCCAAAACCAATAGCGAAATAAAAATGACCACGGGTCTCTCGTCCTCCTTTATCAATCAAGACAATTTTCCAAGGTGATCTGCTGCGCGTGCCTCGCCGCCTCGAGCGCACGACACGGCCGGTTCGCACGAACTCGGGTAACGGCGGCTATTCCGCTTTGGTCTCTCGACTGCCCGGCGCGGGCTTGTCGGGGATCTTTCCTAGCAGACGACCGAGGAACTTGCGCGCATACCAGCCGCTGCGCTCGCGCACAATCTCGGGAGCCGCCTCGCCACGCAATCCCAACTCTGACGCGGCGGTGACGATGGCGCCGTCGTCGGGACGCAGAATGATCCAGGCGAGCGCCTGCGTGAGTTGGGGCAATGGATATTTTCCGCGCAAACGATCGAAAACCGCCCGCGCGATCTCGCGTTCCGAACGATCCTGGGTGATGTCTGCGATCGCGGCAACGCTAACAAAATTGCGCACGCTTTGGCCGATGTCGGTCCGGTTTCCCCGCGGCCAGGTTGCCAGTCGTGGAACAAACTCCGCGAGTCGCGGTGGCAGATGTTGTCGTTGTCCGGAGGCCGGCGGAGCCAAGGGCGTATAAATTCCGTCGTCGGGGGGGAGCATGTCGTAAGTGATGCTCTCGATCTGTGTCGGGGTGATCGCGTCGCATGACTCCGCGCCGGTGAGTTCGATCGGAGCAGTGCGACGGGTGGCGAGCGCGACCGCGCCCACGCTCGCCCAGCCGAGCAACGCCACACAGACCCACGCGCGTCCCGCCCCTCCAAGGCGACGCTCGTGGTCCCAGCGCAGCAGTTTGACACCGGCGATTCCCGCGGCAGCGCCGATAACGACAAGCGCGGCGAGCGGGAAACCGGCGTGGCGCAGGCCGTGGGGGTTGTCGAAGCAGGCTTGCAGCTCTTCCACGGCGTAACGCCCCGGCATGAAACTCGCGACGCCCTGCGCCCACTCGGGCAGCGCGACGAGCGGCACGCCAACTCCGCCAATAAGAATCATGGGCAGGAACAGGCATTGCCCGAGCGCCTGCACCGCGGGCACATCCTTGGCGAGCGACGCCACAACAAGGCCGAGACCGAGAAACGCAAACGTTACGACGAGGAACGCGCCGGCAAATTGCACCGGATGCAGGGGGAACGGCGTGCCGTAGATCCAGCGCGCGAGTCCGAGCTGCAGCAGCACGGCGAGCGCGACGATGATAACACGCACGAGCAAGACGCCGAGGAGCAGCGCGTTTTTCGGCACCGGCAGCAACTGATAGCGACGCCAGACGCCCCGCTCGCGTTCGGCCACGAGCGCCGTCGGCATGCCAAGACACGCCCCGCCGAGAATCGTGATCGTGAGTATCTGGCCCATCTGCCCCAGAAGCAGCGGTTCGCTGGAACGAAACACGCTGCCAAACCCCAGGAGAAAAATCACCGGCATCACATACCCATAGACGACTGCTCTTCCGCTGCGGAAGTTCAGTTGCAGCGTTAGCACGAAATGTAGCCAGAGTCCGGGGAGCAT
>DATFUQ010000337.1:0-4880 GCA_035260745.1 Lacunisphaera sp.
CGGCGTTGTGAAGCACATGGTGTTCCTCGCCCACCTCGGCGACGCGGGCTACGCCCTGCTGCTCCGCCTTAACCGCGTCTACAACTGGTTCCGCGCCCTCCGCGGCAAGGAATATTTCTCGCTGAGCCAGGCCATCAAGGCCCGTGTCAAGCAGGCCGTCAGTTTCATCGGCAAGTTCGAGGACCAGGTCGCGGCCCTTGCCCGCGAGCGCGGTTGCGTCGGCGTCATCTGCGGCCACATCCACACGCCGGCCGACAAGCGGATCGGCGGCATCCATTACCTCAATTCCGGCGACTGGGTCGAATCGCTCACCGCCATCGTGGAGCACTACGACGGCCGCTTCGAACTGGTCACCTTCAAGCAGTTCATCGCCGAGTTTCCCCTGTCCCGGTCCTCCGCCTCCGCCGAGGAAATCGAGGAGCCCCTGCAGTTCCCGGTGCACGCCTGAACCATGGCCAAGGTCCTGATTCTCACCGCCGGTTACGGCGAGGGCCACAACAGCGCCGCGCGCGCGCTGCAATCCGCCTTCAACGAGCAGCCGGGCATCGAGGCCGAGCTGGTGGACCTCTTCGCCCTGCGCGCGCCGCGGCTCAACCACCTCTCCCGGCGCGGCTATCTGCGGCTCATCAATTCCGCGCCCAAGGTCTGGAGCCGGCTTTATCACTGGCTCGACCGGTCGCCGCACGCCCCGCTGATGTTTCGCGCCCTCGCCAGCCACCGCCGGCTGCTCGGCCGGCTCATCGCGGAAAAATCGCCCGTCGCCGTTGTCTCCACCTATCCGGTCTATGCGTGGCTGCTCGACCAGCTCCGCCGCGAGGGCCGGGTCTTCTGCCCGCACTACACCGTCATCACCGACGCGCTCACCATCAACTCCCTCTGGTATCGCGCCCCGTCCGCCGGCTGGTTCGTCACCGACCATGACTCCGCGGCGTATTTGCGCGTTCGGGGCGTGCCGGCCGCCCGGGTGCATGTCAGCGGCTTTCCCGTCTCGCTCGCCTTCGCCGACCGGCCGCCGCATTTGCAACCGCCCCCGCCCGCCGCCGGCCCGGCGCAACGGATTCTTTTCATGATCAACTCCGGCCGCCGCCACGCCGTGGCTATCGCCGGTGCCCTGCTGATGAACCGCCACTGGCACATCACCTTCACCGCCGGACGCGACGAGGGTTTGCGCCGGGAACTGCTGGAACTGGCCCGCGGGGCACCCGCCCAGTCCGAGGTGCTCGGCTGGACCGACCGCATACCCGATCTGCTCATGACCCACCACGTGGTCATCAGCAAGGCCGGCGGCGCCACGACGCAGGAGTCGATCAACGCGCTCTGCCCGCTGCTGGTCAGCCAGATCGTGCCCGGACAGGAGGAGGGCAATTGCGAGCTGATCCGGCGCCACGACGCCGGCGCGCTCGCGGAGACGCCGCAGGAAATCGTCACCACCCTGCACCGACTTTTCGCCCACGACGCCGGGCTCTGGCGCCACTGGCGCGCCAATCTCCTCACGCTGGCCCGGCCCGCCGCCGCCCGCACCATCGCCGCCACCGTGCTGGCGCAATGCCTCGCCCGGCCCGGCCCCGCGATCAATCCGCCCGGCCCCGCCGCCGTCACCCTCACCGCTTAAGTATACTATTAGTTGACATCCGACAACACGAGCTGATGTCAACTAATAGTATACTTAGGCTCGGGGGAGGCTCCAGACTCGCTCAACGGCGTGGTCGAGCGTCCAGAGCCGCGAGCTGCGTGCGGATGACCGCCAGGGTGCGCTCCGTCGCGCCGCGATTCACCTCATGCCAGGCCTGCGCGGCGGCCGCCAGCTTCTCGCGCTGTGCCGGATCCTGCAGCAGCTCAACCACGGTCGTGATGAGCTCGCTGTGCGTCTCCACCCGGCGCACCGCACCGGCCTCGGTGAGCGTGCGGATGATCTCGCGGAAATTCGTCATGCGCGGGCCGTGCACCACGGGCTTGCCCAGTGCCGCCGCCTCGACCGGGGTCTGCCCACCCTCGTGCGGCGCGAGGCTTTTCCCCACAAAAACCAGGTCGGCCAGCTGCGTGAACTTGCGCAGCTCTCCCGTCGTGTCGCCCACTGCTACATCCACCAGGCCGGGCGCCGGTCCGGCTGAGCGCAGATGGAACGTCAGGGCGGACTTTTCCAGCAAGGCGCGCAATTCCTCGCGTCGCTCTGCATGCCGCGGCACGAGCAGCAGCGAGACCTGAAGCCCGCGCTCGCGCGCCGACTTCAACGCGGTCAGCAGCGCGACCTCCTCACCCGCCCAGGTGGATGAGCCCAGCAGCACGAGGCCGTCGCCGAGGCCAAGTTCACGCCGGAGCTGCGCTTTCTCGGCGGCGGCCAGCAGCGGGATGTGGACATCGAGCTTCAGATTGCCGGTGGTCTGGAGCCGTTCCGGCGGGACCCCGAGCGCCTTGAACCGCTGCTCGTCGCGCTTGGAGGAGCACAGCACCCGGGTGATGCCGTCGGCCAGCGGGCGCAGCAGTGGACGGAATTGCAGCGAGCGACGGAAGCTGCGGTCGGACAGCCGGGCGTTGACGCTGATCACCGGCACTCCGCGCGCCTTCGCCTGGTGCACATGCTCCGGCCAGCGCTCGCCTTCCATGAGGACGCAGAGGTCCGGGCTGACCCGGTGCCAGGCCCGGACGCTGAATGCCAAGAAATCGAGCGGAAAATAACCAACCCCGATGGCCAGCGCGGCGTATTTCTCCCGCGCCAGCTGGTATCCGGTGCTGGTGGTGGTGGTCAGGTAAACCTCCGTGCGCCCCTCGCGCTGGAACGCCTCGAGCAGCGGCGCGATGGCGAGCATCTCGCCCACGCTGACCGCCTGCAGCCAGATCCGGTGCGCCCCGGCCGCGCGCGGCGGCAGCGGGTCGGTGCCGCCGAGGCGCTGGCTGAAACTCCCCGCGTAGCCGCCGCGTCGCCGCATCCGCCACAGGTAGTAAGGCGACGCCAGCAGCAGCAGCGGCAGGAAGAGGATTCGATAAATCCAAATCACAGGAGTGAACTCATCGTCTGGAAATTAAACGCAGAGGACGCGGAGTTCACGGAGTAATTCCTTCAAACCCTGTGCTCTGTGCGTCCTCTGTGTTTAAACGGTTGGGAGTTTATTGCCCCAAAACCCACGCGAAGATCAGCGGGGCGCAGATGGTGGCGTCGCTCTCGATGATGAACTTCGGCGTCTTCGCGCCGAGCTTGCCCCAGGTGATTTTCTCGTTGGGCACCGCGCCGGAGTAGCTGCCGTAGCTGGTGGTCGAGTCGCTGATCTGGCAGAAATAACCCCAGAGCGGCACCGCCGTCCGCTGCATGTCCTGGTGCAGCAGCGGCACGACGCAGATGGGAAAATCGCCCGCGATGCCGCCGCCGATCTGGAAAAAGCCGATGGAACCCTCGCCGTTCTTCAGCGTCTTGGCCGTCTTCGCGTAATAGTCGGTGAGCCACATCATGTATTCGACGCCGGAGCGGACGGTGTGGACGTTCTTCACGTCGCCGCGCATGACCGAGGCGGCAAACATGTTGCCGAGGGTGGAGTCCTCCCAGCCGGGCACGATGATGGGCAGGTCCTTCTCGCAGGCAGCGAGCATCCACGAATTTTTCGGGTCGATCTGGTAATCCTTCCTCAGCTTTCCGCCGCGCAGGATCTTGTACATGAATTCGTGCGGGAAAAAACTCTCGCCGTCCTTGCCGGCCTTGACCCATTCGGCGAGCAACTCCCGCTCGATCCGGCGCATGGCCTCCTTTTCGGGAATGCAGGTGTCCGTCACCCGGTTCATGTGGCGGTCGAGCAGATCCTGCTCGTCCTGCGCCGTGAGGTGGCGGTAGTGCGGCACCCGTTCGTAATAGTCGTGCGCCACGAGGTTGAACACGTCCTCCTCGAGGTTCGCCCCGGTGCAGACGACCGCGTGGACCTTGTCCTGCCGGATCATTTCCGCCAGCGAAATGCCGAGCTCGGCGGTGGACATCGCGCCGGCCAGGGTCACCAGCATCCTGCCGCCGGCCTGCAGATGCGCCTCGTAGCCCTTGGCGGCGTCGAGCAGCGCGGCCGCGTTGAAGTGCCGGTAATTGTTCGCGATGAACTGCGAGACCGGCCCTTTCTTCTTCGCGAGGGTGGCGTTGACCGCTTCGGGGTTGGTGTGTGCAGGAACTTTCATTGATTCACCCAATACAGATAGTAAGCTGCGCAGACTTTTTGCCACACTAAAGTCGCTGGTGCACCGCGGCGTATTTTCATCGCCTCATCGTTGGAAACTTGCAGTCCGCGCGCGGGTCGGAACAATCTTCGCCGCCATGTTCCAGCTCCGCCCTGTGATTTTTATTCGCATCACGTTCGCCGCGCTGCTGCTCGCGCCGCTGCTGGCGTTCGCCGCCGGCTTCGCCCACGAGACCAGCGACCTGCCCGCCGATCCCGGCGTCCACTGGGGCCGGCTCGAGAACGGCCTGCGCTACGCCATACTGCACAACCAGGAGCCGAAGGGCCGCGTCAGCGCGCGCCTCGCCGTGCAGGCCGGCTCGGTCTACGAAAACGAGAACCAGCGCGGCCTCGCCCATTTCCTCGAGCACATGGCCTTCAACGGCAGCCGGCATTTCCCCTCGGCCAGCGTCGTCGAGTTTTTCCAGCGCCTCGGCATGGATTTCGGCGGCGACACCAACGCCTCCACCGGCTTCGACCGCACCATCTACCAGCTCGAGCTGCCCGACACCAGGCCGGAGACCCTCCGCGAGTCCCTCACCTTTTTCGCCGACGTCGCCGGCGGCCTGCTGCTCGGCCACGACGAGATCGAGAAGGAGCGCGGCGTCATCCTGAGCGAGAAACGCGCCCGCGATTCCGTCGGCCTGCGCACCTTCCTCGCCGAGCTGGAGTTCCTGGTGCCCGACACGCGCT
>DATFUQ010000338.1:0-2139 GCA_035260745.1 Lacunisphaera sp.
ATCACCACCAGCCGGCCTGGCGGCAGTTCATTCGCTGCGACCAGGCGTGCTAGGGCGTGCTGATCTTGCGACCTCCCGACGACGTAGCGGCTCTCGCCGCCGATCTCTACCGGCACGGTGATGCCGAACATAAACTGGTTGACGATGGGGGCCATGAACAGGCCGGTCACTTGCGGCTTACCTGTTGCGAAGGTCCTCTCTAAAGGTCTCGGAACAACCGCCTTTGGCAAAAGCTTGCCGAAGGGCACAAAGGTATTGACGAGTTGCTGCATGTTGCGATCGATGAGTACGATGTTGCCGATTTGCAGCAACGCCAGCGAGGCTTCGGCCTGTCGCTGGAACTCGGCGAAGTCGCCTTGGCGAAGCGATGGCGAGGCGGCCAATGCCTGCAGTCTCTCGATCTCGCCGATGATCACACGGTCAACTCCCGCCGACAAACTACGTGCTTCAATCGCCAGGTTTTCCCGAACGTCGTGGAGCTGCGCGTCAGTGATGCGAATTCCCGTGTACACGCCGAACATCAGGAGCGGCGCAATGATCGCGAATCCGAGCATGACCTGCAGCTGCCACAACGGTCGCGGCTTGCGGAGCGCGGGCATCGCGCCGATCCGCAAAACGATCGCGATGGCGACGCAAAGCAGGCCAACTGCGGTCAGCGGCCTAGGCGTCTCGACTGAGCCGTAAAACGTGTGGACGCCGCTCAGGTAGGCGAACAAGTTGAACACTTGCATGAGGCCGGCAAGTCCGCTGAGCGCGGTGGCGGCGATTTCGAAGCGGCTGAGCGCGAGCGAAGCGCCCGCGAGCGCGAGTGCCACCGGCACCCCGTTTATCACAGGAAACAAGGTCTCAGGTCCCGGCACCGCAGCCCGCGGCGCCAGCAAGCTGTTCAGGCGGTTGATGCCGGAATCGATACCGAATCGATCGAGCAGATCGAGCACAGCGATGGCGGCCACTGCGAGCCCAACCGCGAGCCCAAAGCGCGAGTCCTTGCCGGGGTGCATGAGCGCGAGACCGAGGGCCGTGAGGCAGAAAGCCGTCATCGGCCTCATAGTGGCGAAGCCCGAGCCCCGGCTCGACAGCATCGGCGGCGCGACCCACCAGCCGATGAGTGCCGCCGCAGCAATTGTCACCGCGGCGAAGCCAGCAACTTGGCTCGCGTGTTGTCTTTTCAGGCTGCGGACCCGGGCAAAGAGCGTCATGTGGGCTCCAGGGAAGCCGGCAGGCGCTCCCGGACCCGTGATCGAACCCGTCCGGCGACGTTTTCAACATAAGTGCTTGCGTGAACCGGACTATGTCTTTGCAAAAATTTATTGTCGCAGCCGGAACAATTGGGCTGCTCCGGGTCATCGGCGACCCTGCCGGCCACAAACAGGCCCGGCAGGTTCGCCCCAGCAAGCTGTCGTTGCGGCCGATCGACCGTCCAGATTGTTCCGTACCCGGCGCAGCACTGCCGCCTAGGTGCGGCGCGATTTCAGATCCGGGAAGGGCATTTATCGGAAGTGAAATTTAGTTCCGGGAAACGCGATTATCGGAAGCAAAACCGACCGCTTATCGGAGCCAAACCGGCGCTAAGATAAGCGCCGCGCCAGCCTCGAGCCCCGGTTTGCCTATAGGATTGGCCTGCTCGGCATGCCGAAAGCCCCCGCGCCTGGTGCGCCGGCCCGATTGCTGCGAGTCCCCCCTCGGCTCAATGCGATCGGCGCCTACGGCTTCCTCGCCAAGGCGCACATCGGACATGCCCTTGCGGGCGACCTCGCCGTGCCCGCTCGCGCCGCCGATATCGAGGCGCGGATCTCCGTCCAGGCCGGCAAGGTCGCCGACCTCACCAAGCAAATCGCCGACCTCGACGCCGCGCGGACCATCGAGGCGCGCGCTGCCGGCATTCTGCGGACCGCCGGGGCCATCAACGCCCAGGCGGCAGCCCTTGCGGCAACGGCCAAGCTCCGGGCTCAAGACGAAGAGCGCCGGCAGGCCAAGCGCAATGGTCTTGAGTGACCAAATGTGAAGGAGGAGGATGCACAGCGGTGAACCCGGATCGCGATCCCAATACGTCTCTTAGGTCACAACACTACCGCAGCACCCATAAGAAACACAAAATCCAACCAAAGAACTGACGCCTTCGGCGTTTTGAGGCCGCCG
>DATFUQ010000339.1:0-5614 GCA_035260745.1 Lacunisphaera sp.
TGCCCGCCGGCACGCCGGCCTGCTCGATGTTCACCTCGGTGCCACAGACCACTTTCCTCAGCGTCACCGTGACCGTCATCTCGCCGGGCAGGTTCGGGTCGTCGAACTTGTCGGTGTAGCGGAGCTTCTCGTTCGGCACCAGCTCGAGGTAGGTGCCGCCGAAGCTGTGGCCGCCGCCCGTGCCGAAGTTCGTGAACGACATCCGGTGGGTGCCGCCAACCTTGGCGTCGAGGTGATGGACCTTGCAGGTGAAGCCGTAGGGCGGGATCCATTTGGCGAGGGCCTCGGCTTCGAGGAAGGCGCGGTAGACTTTCTCGGGCGTCGAGCGAAGGACGCGGTGGAGGCGGATGGTATTCGTTTTGGCGGGCATGGCAGAGGGGCTTTTGAGATGGGGGTCTGGTGGTTTCAAATATTCAACGAACCAGACCCCGGGTGACGGACAGCGGTTTCGCTTTTTATACCCGGGGCGTCAGTAGTAAAATTGCTCGGAGACGATCTTGCCGCGCTTGACCTCGTAAACGCAGAGTTCGGTCATCTTCATGCGCCCCTGCCCTTTCATCGTCATGTCGATGCTCATGGTGCAGGCGAAGGCCTTGTCGGCTACGACCGGCTCGGACACCTTGAGGGAGTGCAGCTTCTCCATCATGGCGGAGAAATTCCGGCCCTTGGCGATGATGGCCTTCAGGCCCTTGGTCTCCCGGGATGAGCCGGGCATGGCTTCGGCTTCGATGCACATTGCATTCCTGGCATACAGTTTCTTTTGGGCGGTCTCCCATTGCCCCTTGCGACAAAGGGCGACGAGTTGCTTGGCGATGGCTTTGGTTGTCATGTTTTTTTGGTTGAGGATTTGGATTTCGATCAGCCGCATTCTACCATGCCTCCTGACAGCCTTATGTCAGGAGCGAGTGACAAATCCGCATTAACGCGAATGATCGTGAGCGAACTGGCAGGGCTTCGTAGCTGGCGCAAGCAGACGGGGTCAGCGCAAGCAGACGGCGCAAGCAGACGGGGTCAGGCTTTGGGGCTTGGGGTTACTTCGCCTTCTGCAGCAATTCGTCCACCGACCATTGGTCGTAGGCATGGCGCCCGTAATGGCTCGCGACGATCTTCCCGTCGGGTCCGATGAGGAAATCAGCAGGCCTGCCCAGCGGGCCGCCCTCCGGATCGCCTTTCGGTTTGTCGCTAGCGGAAGCGCCTTTGAAAATCGCCGGCCAGGCCTGGACGTCCAGAAGCGCGAAGAGCGAGGAGCCGACGCCGAACTGCGCATAAAGTTTCTTTTCCGGGTCGGCGACCACCGCAAAGGGAAACCTCCCCTGATACGGCAGAAGCGAGGCCTCGGGCGAGTGATAGACCACCACTTCCTGGATTCCCGCCGCCGTGAGCTCGGAGTTACGACGGACGAATTCCTGGACGTGCAGATTGCAGATCGGGCAGCCCGCAAACCGTCGGAACTGCAGATGTACCCATTTCGTCTTGGGATTGGGAATGACGACCGCCGCACCGTGTATGTCGGTCAGCTTGACGGCTGGAGTCGCATCACCGACCTTGAGTTTCTGTTCCGGGGCGGCAAGCGCCCAGGCAACGACGTAGCCCAAGAGCAGGCTTCCAAAGCCAAGCAGAAATATCTTTTTCATCCGCCCAGTATCGCAGTCTGCGGCGCCCGGTAAACAGGAATCATGCCGTCGGTGCCGCGATATCCACCTCGACCCGCCGGTCAGGACTGTCTAATTACATCGCATGAAACCATTCCTCCTTTCTCTTCGGTTTCTCGCGGCATTTTTGCTGACGAGCGGCTTCTCCTCCCCGTTGCTGCAGGCGCAGGCAGCCGAACAGAAAGCCGTCGATCCCTCCGGGGAATGGCAATGCAATTGGACCAGCACCAGCGGCTATTACTTCACCGGCCTGGTCACCCTGACTGCCAAGGATGACGGCACGTTGTCGGGGCGGATTATCTGGACCATGAAAAAATCCCCTCGGCAGGAGGAGCAGTCCAAACTCGACCTGTCCGGGACCGAGTTCATCCGGGGCACCTATGATTTCAAGACCCGGCTCGTGCTGCTCGAAGGCTTCCGGAAGGACGACCCCTCGTCCGTCATTGGGCTCGACCGCTACAAGCTGATCTTCGCCGACAATGGCGCCAGCCTCGGCGGCCTGACGGAAAACCACGGCCTGTGGTCCGCTTTTTTCTTCGCGGTGAGGAAATAACTGGCCGAGCCAGGAGGCAGGCCGAATATCTCTGCAGAGATCAGTGCAGCACGCCCCGCCGGCGCATGGTCCGGGCGTAGACCAGCAGCAGCACGCCGATCACGAAAATGACGGCGCTGAAGATCACCGCCCCGATCCCGCCGTGCATGACCTTCAGCCAGTCGGACAAAAGGTAGATGTAAACGTTGGTGCCGACGATGCCGACAAGCGATGCGCCAAAGAGTTGAACTGCGACACACCGGCGGAACAACAGCACTAATGAGCCGAGCAAGCCGCCCCATGTGCCGAGTCCCCAGACAAGCACCGCCCAGAGAGGAAAGCCTTGGATATAAGCCAGCTGTTCCGGCGTGAGAGCCTTCAAGTAGGCCTCGTTCTTCATCTGCGTCATGGTGAAATCCAGCGCGCCGACTGAATTCCAGAGCAGGGATATGATACCCACCACCCAAAGGTGCCAAGGGGTCTTGGTTGAGGGGGTGGTTGTGTCGGCCATGGCCTCACTTGTTCGCGGGTACGGGGCTGGCGTCGGGCGGCGCCAGCGACGAGGCGTGAAAGATCGACAATTTATAGGAACCATCGGGCTGCTTCAACCAGACCATTGAAACGCTGCCGGGATCGCTCATCGGTTTGCCTCCCATCTGGGCACTGAAGACATAGCGAGCCGACAGCCACGCCACCGGACCGTCGACCTTGATCTGAAGATCGCTGATCGTGATGGTAATGTGTTCGAGCACGCCGAAGTCACCGACCGTCCAGGCGCGAATCTCTTTCAGCCCGACGAATCGACCCGGCGGCGAGGGATCGGTGACCACGGCATCGGGCGCAAACGTCGCGAGCGAGGCCTCGAGGTTCTTGGTCTGCCACGTTTGGATGAAGCGTTGCAAGGCCTGATCCACCTCGGGGACCGTGGCAATGGCGCCATCGGCGCGCGACGGCGCGGAGAGCGAACTACAACTCGAGACCGTCGCCGCCAGCACGGCGGCACCGAGCAGCCGCAGCAGGGCGCCCGGGCAAATGAAACGATGCAACATGGGATTCATAGGGAGCGCCGGGCGGTTTTCACAGCAGCGGTCCGAAGTGAACCGTGGCTGTAACCGTGGGAGTACAAGCTATTGTGCTCCGCTGCGGGTCAATTGGCAAACCTCTAAAATGGGCCGAGCCAAGGGGCAGGCTTTATGTCTTTATATTTGGGCCGGGATTCCCTGGCGGCCGCTTCACTTCGCCAGTTCGTAGAGATACTCGACATACGACAGCACCGCGCCGTCGTAGCCCTGGACCTTCGGGTTGGTCGATTCGATGAGGAAGAATTCGTCCGGGGCGTGCTGGCTGCCACCGAAGCCCAGACCGAAGTGGCCGGTGGCGAGTTTCAGCGGAGCATCCGTAAAGGCGAAGCCGGGATACGAGCCTGCCAGCCACGGCCAGAGCACGGGATCGATGCCGACGCTCTTGAGCACCGACACCTGCGCCTGAATCAACGGGGCATCGACCGGGGTCCGGGTCGGATCATAGCCGCCCGTCATGTTCACCTCGATGTCGCCATAGCCGCGCTTGGCGAGGTGCGCCTTCAATTTGGCCAGCGCGCCCGCGGCCGTCTGGCCGGGCACGAGCCGCAGGTCGAGTTTCGCCGAGGCCTTGTGCGGCAGCACCGTTTTGCCGCCGGGTCCGGTGTAGCCGCCGTAAATGCCCTCGATGTTCACCGTCGGCTGCGACTCCAGCCGCTCCAGCGCGGGGAGAAACGGCAGATCGTCGATCCACTTGGTGGCGCCGGTCGCGACCTTGTATTGCACCTCGCTGATGCGTTTCGCGGCGGAGGCGATCAGGGCCTTGTCCCCGGCGGACAAAGGCGGCACGTCAGCCATGTAGCCGTCGATCGCCGGCGTGTTGCCGTCGGGCGTCACGAGCGTGCTGAGCGCCTGCACCAGCCGCCACACGGGGCTGTCGACCATCGCCTTGAAGGAAGAGTGAGTGTCTCGCATCGGTCCACGGCCCCAGGTCAGCGCGTCGGCGGTGAGTTCGAGTTCGATGACGCCCTTCGCGCCGAGATTCACGGTGACGGAGCCGTCCAGACCCTGCGTCGCATGCGGCAGGAACAGGCCGATGCACTTGGACAAGGCGGCCTGCACCTCGGGTTTCAGCACGATCTGCCTGATATGCGGCGAGGCGATTTCCTCCTCGCCCTCGGCGACGAGGACGAGGTTGACCGGGAGCTTTTTGCCTGAAGTGCGGAACGCGTCGAGCGCCGCGAGGAAGGCCGACTCGGGGCCCTTCTGGTTCACGGCGCCGCGGCCGATGATGACCTTGCCGAGGCCGGGCCGGTCGACCATGGCGGCGTCGAGCGGCGGCGACGTCCATTCCTTCGGGTCGAACTGCTTCACGTCATACATGAAATAGACGCCCACGGTCTTCGGCGCGCCGGCATCGAGCGTGGCGAACACGCCCGGTTTGCCGTCGGTCTCGATCCGGACCGCCTGCTGAAAACCGACTTCCTTCAGCAGGGTGATCAGGTAGTCAGCGCCTTCCGGAAAACCGCGGTTTTCCGCCGCGATCGCCGGCCGGCGGATCCATTCCTGCAACCGCGTCACCGCACGGTCATGATTGCTGGCAATTTGCGCCTTGATGCCGGCGAGATCCGCGTCAGCCGCGGCCACCGGCTGGCTCATCAATCCCGTCACCAGAATGCCCGACACTAAGTAGGGACGTAGATGCATGGTGGCAAACGATGCTGGCGCAGCTCCCCGTCGCAACGCGAAAACAGTGCATCGGGCCGAGCACTCCGATCGTCTGCTAGACGGACAGCGTCGCGCAGACTTTCAAAGCCGGTGAAAGTCGGAGCCTTTCAATGTGTAGGCCGTCACCGCTTCCTCCACGACCACGCTGGCGGAGCGGACGAAGCTCTCCACCAGGCTCATTTCGCCGAAAAACTCGCCCGGCCCGAACCGGGCCAGATTGGACAAAAATCCGGTGGCCTAGTCATCGAGGCCGGCGGCCATGACCGGCAGACGGTGCAGGAAGTTTTCCAGCGAGACGTTCATGATGATGGGACCGAAGCCCGCCGTTCACTCGCCCTTATCATTTCCACCCCCGCCATTGCCCCGACGCGGCGAGGTGAACTGCACCGTGGTGGTCGCCTCGACATACGCTGGCTTCCCGTCCACCAGGCACGGGGCAAAGGACATCAACGCCACCGCCACGACCGCCAGGCCCTCCAGTTCCTTGTGCTTGGCATCGAGTGCGACCGGGTTGAGCGTGCTGCCGTCGGGCGCGATGACAAACTTCACCCGGACCTTCTCGTCCAGGTCGGTGCCGGCAAGGGCCGGTGGAATAACGGGCTTGGCCGCTTTAGTCACTTTCAGCTTCTTGGCGGGAAAATCCTTTTCGCTGACCGGGGGTTGGAGCAGATCGACGAACACCA
>DATFUQ010000340.1:0-2813 GCA_035260745.1 Lacunisphaera sp.
CAGCAAATCCCCCGTCACGCTCGCCCCGCCATTGAGCGTGGCACTTTCAGCGGTCATCTGCTGGATCGAGCCTTCCACATCGCCGTTCAGCGTGGGCGCGTGACGGATGAGAGCCGTGCCGGTCGCCTGCTGGGCATAAGATGCTGCTGCGCTCCAAATGGCGGCAAGGGCCAGCCCGATCACTCCCACCGATCTTCGCATCCGCATTGTCCCGCTCATTCGGGGCGAGTCTGCCGAAAATGTCTTTAGGGGAAACGGGACAAACCGCCCTAATTTAGGTGCTGGCATTTGCCCAACCACTCTCTTGCTCCCACGGTGAGCTTACTTCCCGCGGGGGGCGGAGCCGGCCGGGGTCACGATCGTCGGATTCTGGTAAAGTGTGCCGAGTGGCACACCCTGTACGGCCGCCGCGGACGCACTCGTCGCCGTGTGCTTCTTCAGCGAGCCGCCGGGACTGACGAGATTGGCCGTGACGAAAATCAGCAGGTTTCTCTTCTGCGTGCTCTCGCCCTTGCTACGGAAGAGCCGGCCAAGCCCGGGCAAACTGCCGAGCACCGGCACCTTGTCGCTCACCTTCTTCACGTCCTCGCGCGTGAGCCCGCCCATGACAAGCGTGGCGCCGTCCCAGATCGTCACCTTCGTTGACACCTCGCGCACTCCAAAGATTGGCTGATAGAATCCGGGCGGCACCGTGACCGTCGTGCCGCCGGAAATGGCGACGCTGGGCCCGCCGTATTCGACGAAACCTTCGAACTCGGTGACCTTCGGATTCAGGTCCAGGCTGATGCTGCGATCGTCCTCCTCCACCGTGGGCGTTACCTTCAATTCCACGCCCACGTTTCGCGTCGTGAACTCCTGCGGCGTGCCCGAAGTGATGGACACGCCCGCCGAGCCGCCGCCGGAGGCGCTGCCCGTGCCGACCTGGCTCTGCACCTGACCGTAGGATTGCGGGTAACGCAGCTCTTGCGCGATCGTGATGGTCGCCGGGTTGCCGGAGAGCACCGTCAGTTTCGGCGCGCTGAGCAGTTCCGTGCCGCTCTTCTGCGACAACGCGCGGATGATGGCCTGCACATCAAACTCCCCGACGACGCCGGCGATGTTGGCCAGCGGGCCGGCATTCGAACCGAGAAGCACCCCTCCCGGCACAGTGGGGGCCGTGGCCGGCAGATTAAAGCCACCGTTCGGCTGGCCGGTGCCCGTGATGGAAATCTGCTGCGTGGTTGTCGCATTCTTGAACGCATCGGACAGGCTGCGATTGACGGTGTCGTAGGCCGCCTGGGCGCCGGCGTTGCGCTGGGTGGGCTTGGTCGCGACGTTCCATTGCACGCCGAGTTCGTCAAGCGCGCCCTGCTGCACCTCCATGAACTTGGCCTCGATCTCCACCTGCCGCACATCGTTGTAGCGATTCAGAATGTTGAGGATGCGCTCGAGGTTGCGCGGCGTCTGCGTGGCGATAAGTTGCGAGCCGTCGAAGGCCAGCGTGCTGCCGTTCACGCTCTCGAAGCTGACGCCCGCAAGCTGGAGGAAATTGCGGATGGCCTGCCCCTCCCCCTCGACCGTTGCGGCCGGCACGGCGGCGGCGGTGCCACCCGCGGCGTTCGCCGTGGCTCCCTTGCCGGTCATGCGCAGGACAGTCGAGCGCGACACGGCGAAAAACTGCGTCTCGAGGGCGGACTGTTCGCCGCCGGGCCGCACGACGACGGCGTCGGCCTGCACCTCGTATTGGTAGCCGACCGAGTTGGTGATGAAATCCAGCACGCGCTTCAACGGCAGGTTGCGGAGCGTGATGTTGACTATGGGATTGGCGTTGCCCTGGTCGAGCAGGACGATGTTCACGCCCTTGCGTGTGGCGCCGGTGATGTCGAATTCTTCCGAGACCGCGCTCAGGGTGTTGACCACGCGGCCCAGCTCCATGCCGCTGAAATTCACGCTCGGCAGCACGATACGGTTGAGTTTCTCCAGCAGGGGCGACGGGCCGGTCTGCGTCGCCACCGTCTCTTTTTCAGTGAACATACCCGGGCGCTGCCAAGCCCGGTTGACTTCGCCGAGCATCTGGGCGCTGGTGCGCGAGCGCTCGGCGCCACTGGCCGCATTCTCATTGGCAATGCGTTGCAGGAAAAAACGCGCGTCCTTGTTGAAAGGATCCTGCGCCTCGACGCGCCGGAATGTCTCGGCAGCGGCGGCGGATTCGCCGGCCAGATACTGGCTGCGGCCTTGAGCCGCCAGGGCTTTCACATCGTCTTGCCCCGGAGGCGCGGGCGCCTCGACCCCAAGCTTGACCGCATCAGGCTCGGTTGGCGCGGCCAGAATGCGACCAGTCCACAGACAAGCCATGGCGAATAAAAGGACGCGATACCTGGTGGGGTGTTTCATGCGGGATTGATTATTTGCCGCTGATGGCAACTTCCTTCGGCGGACGCTCGGAGTTGAGTTGCCCTGTTCCGGCCTGCTGGCCGGCCGGGGTTTGTCCGGCGATCTCCCGTTGCTGGCTGCTGCCAGCCCGGGATTTGTCCTGACCGCCGTCAGGCAAATGCTGCGCAACCGCCGGCAAAAGCTTGGTTGTCTGGCCCGCCACCTGGACGCCCGGATGGAGCACCTTGATCTCGGGCTGCGGCAGGCCGGGCATTTGCTTCGCGACCACGACCTCGGGTGGATCGAGTTGGATGCGCTCGATGCGGTAGGTGGAGGTGTCGTCGGTGAAAGTGTCACCCTCGTGCAATTCGCGCGGTTTGCCATCGCCGTTCAGCAATTTGAACACCGCCAGCGGCGTATCGGTCAGCTTGCAGGCGCGGCTGTCGAGCACGATCTCGGCG
>DATFUQ010000341.1:0-2239 GCA_035260745.1 Lacunisphaera sp.
GTCATGCGCCCATCCGGCCGGCACCGTCCCCGCGGCTGTCGCGCCGTTGCTCCGGCGCAGCACGGCGCGGACCCGGGCCGTAAGCTCGCGCGGGCTAAAGGGCTTGGCGAGATAATCATCGGCGCCGAGCTCCAGCCCGACGATCCTGTCCACCTCGCTGCTGCGCGCGGTCAGGAAGATCACCGGCACGGCGTACCGCTTGCGCAGCTCGCGGCAGACATCCAGCCCGCTCATGTCGGGCAGGCCCACATCGAGCACGATCAGCGCCACCGGCTGGTGCGCCAGCGCCGTGAGCGCGTCGCGTCCCGTGGTTTTCCACAACGGCGCAAAGCCCTCGGTCTGCAGCGCGTAGACGATGGTCTCGGCGATGGACGCCTCGTCTTCCACGACAAGGATGGTCTGGGGCGGGGCGGGCATGGAGGAGTTGTGCCGGCTGCTCCGGGCGATTTCAAGGCCGGGCCCGCGGCCGGGCCCGAAACCCGGGGTTGGCGAACCAGGCTCATTGCTGAAAGCTGAGCGGCATGAATCCCTCGCTTGTGCTGCGCTACCGCTTTGCGCTCCTGCTGTTTCTCGGTGGGCTCGTGTTCAGCGGGCTGACCGCGTTCCCACTGCTCACCGAGATCCGGATCCTCGCCGCCCTGCTCGGCACCGGCGACCCGGCGCATTACCAGGAGCTGACGGGCCTCGCCCACTGGATCGCCTACGTGCATCTCGGGCTGGAACAGACCTACGCCAAATTCCCCTTCTTCGGCTATGGCACCGACTGGCTGGCCTTCGGCCACCTCGCCAGCGCCGCCTTCTTTGTCCGGCCGCTCTTCAAGCCGCTCGACAGCGACTGGGTGCTGAAAACCGGTCTCGCCATCTGCGCGGCGGTGGTGGTGGTCGCCTTGATCGCCGGGCAGGTGCGCGGCATCCCTTTCTACTGGCGGCTCGTCGACAGCGCCTTCGGCGTCTTCGGCGCCCTGCCGCTGCTCTATTGCCTCGGCCTCTCGCGCCGGATGCGCGGGGCGTAAACCACGCTCGCCGCGGCGCGGGCCATGGAAAATCGCGCCGGGCACGATAATGCATTGAATTTCCCTGCGGACTGCCGGAAAGTGGACCGTGCTTGCCGATTTTGTCCCGCAACTGATGCAGCGCATCCCCGGCCGCGTGCGCCCCGTGGTCGTCACGGCCATCCTCGGCCTGGCGGCGGTTCTGTTCCAGTTGGCGATCAACTTTGTCTATCACTACGGGCTGGAGGCCCTCACGCAGTACTCGCGCGCGAAATTTCTACTGGGCAGCTTCCTCCTTGTGGCCGGCACGGCGGCCATCTCGGGCTGGCTCCTCACGCGCTTTTGTCCCGACGCGGCGGGAAGCGGCATTCCCCAGCTGAAGCTCGCCTTCTGGCGGGACTTCGGGTTCGTGCCCTGGCGCGTGGTTTGGGTGAAGTTTCTCGGCGGCGCGCTGAGCGTGGGCGGCGGCAGCAGCCTCGGGCGCGAAGGCCCGTCGGTGCAACTCGCCGGCGGCCGGCTTGGCCGCGGCCTTCAACACGCCCCTCGCCGCGGTAACCTTCGTGCTCGAGGAAATCATCGGCGATCTCAACAGCCGGATGCTCGGCAGCGTGCTGCTGGCCGCCGTGCTTGGCGCGCTGGTGGCGCACGGCCTGCTCGGCGCCCAACCGGCTTTTATCCTGCACGGCCAGGGCGCGCCGCACTGGCTTGGCTATGCGCTGACCCCACTGGTGGCGGTCTTGGCGGCCTTGGCGGGGTGTTGGTTCCAGAAAATCTCGCTCGGCCTCCGCGCCGCGAACCTGCGCCCGCACCGGCTGCCGGCTTGGAGCCGCATCATGCTCGGCGGCATCGGGGTGTGGGCCATCGGCGCGGCTGTCTACCTCTACACCGGCCGGATTGGTGTGTTCAGCCTCGGCTACGATGATCTTTCGCGGGCGCTCGACGGCCGCCTGCTCTGGCACATCGCGACCCTGTTGCTCGTGGCGAAACTGGCCGCGACGGCGCTCTGCTACGGCCTCGGTGGCTGCGGCGGCATCTTCGCCCCGACGCTCTTCTTCGGCGCCATGGTCGGGGCGGCCATTGCCGGGGCGGCCAACCTGGTCTATCCCGTCAACCAGGCCGACCACGTGGCCCTGGCGGTGGTCGGCATGTCCGCTTGCCTCGGCGCCGTGGTGCGCGCGCCGGTCACCGGCATCCTCATCGTGTTTGAAATGACGCACGAATTTGCCTTGGTGCCGGTCCTGATGGTC
>DATFUQ010000342.1:0-7731 GCA_035260745.1 Lacunisphaera sp.
GCCGGCAGCTACAATTTCATTTTGCTGGTTTGTCTCGCGCCGGCGGGCGCCTGGCTGCTGGCGCAGCTTTGGTCCCGGCGCAATATGCCCGCGATCCTGCGCGTGCTCGCCGTGTTGGTGACGGGCCTGGCGTTGTGCGCGAGGAGGGCCGAGGGCGTGAAATGATTCAACCGCAGCCAGAAATCGAAAAAATAATCCGCCGAGCGGACCTTCGTCACTTCCGGCAGGCCGAGAAAGCCGGTGCGGTCATCGCGCGAGAATTCCTGGAAAACCCGCGCGCCCGCCGCGTAGTCCGCGTGATCGCAGCTGCCGAGCGAGCTCGCGGTCAGTCCGCGGCCGGGCTTCGTCATCGGTGACACCAGCATCCAGCCGGCAACCAGCAGCACCGCCAGCACGCCCAGCCACCCCCGCGGGAGCGGGATGGCCCGCCGGCGGTGGGCCAGAATGATCAACGCCAGTGGCAACAGTTCACTCCAACGCGCATAGGCCTCCGTGCCCGCCACCGCCGTGTGCGCGCCACCCCAGACGACCGCCGATTGCAGCGCGAGGCCAAAGCCCGGGGCAAAAACCCACCACCAGCGCCGCCAGACCCGGGGCAAGGCCAGCGCGGCCAGGCCCAGGCCCCAAAAATACGTGTGCGCAATCAACCCGGCGGCGGTGAGGTAATACAGCATCGGCAGTGTGCAGCGCAACTATCGCGGCGCGCCTCCGGCTTGGGAAGCGAAAAGGCGGCGGACCAGTTCCAGATTTACAACGCCGCCCGCCTCGGCGATAAACCGCGCTCACGCTCCCGCCGCATGCCGCCCCGCCGCCGTCCCAAGTTTACCGGGCTTTTTCACGACGATGTCGTGACCGATTCCTACTGGATGCGGGAGGAGGGCGTGCTGGCCCTGCCGCCGCTCGGCGGGATCAAGCAGCTTTCGGTCGTGGGCGAACTGCTGCCGCCCTCACCCGCTGACCCCACCTCCGCGGGTGAAATCGGCCTGCGCGTGGCCCTCGACGGCCGCGAACTGGCCGCGCGCGCCGCTCTGGCCACGGGCCCGTTTCGTTTCGACCTCGCTTTGCCGGCCGGCGACACCACCAGCGGACACACGCTCGCGCTGCAAATCACCGGCGTCGGCTGGAGCAATCTGCTCGCGTGGCTGGGCCGCATTAGTGGCGCGGCAGCATGGCAGCCGTGGCGCGGGCAGGCCCGCAACCGCCGGTTGCGGATCGCGCGGGTCGAGGCCGACGGCGAGGTGCTCTTCGATTTCTCCAATCGCGCCGCGCCCTGGAACGCCGCCTTCACGCGCCGTTTCCTCAAGCTCGGGCTCAACGTCACCGGCTACTTCCGCGCCGACCTCGGTATTGGCGAATCCGCCCGCTGCATGGCCCGCGCTGCGGAGGCCGCCGGCCTGCCGCTGG
Source organism: Lacunisphaera sp. (assembly GCA_035260745.1). GTDB lineage: Bacteria > Verrucomicrobiota > Verrucomicrobiia > Opitutales > Opitutaceae > Lacunisphaera. The sequence goes on from DATFUQ010000342.1 coordinate 1,405, forward strand.
CGCTCGTAAACTTCAAGCTGCCGTGCAAGAACCCGCAGTCCGACGACACCTTCGCGGCCCAGCTGCAGCCGGACAATCCGTATCCGGTGAATGTATTTCATATCGATCCGCCCGGCATGCGCGACATCGACCACCACCACGGTGCGGATTTTTGCCGCGGCAAATACAATATCGGCTACTGGGCCTGGGAACTGCCGGACTTCCCCGACGCCTGGATCCATTTCGCGGATTACTGCCACGAAGCCTGGGCCCCCTCGCGGTTCGCGGCCGAGGCCATTGCGCAAAAAGTGCCGGTGCCCGTGCTGGTCATGCCTCATGCGATTTCCTTTGCCCGGCCCGCAGGTGACTTCCGCCGGAAATTCGGCCTGCCCGCGGACAAGTATCTTTTTCTCTTTCTCTACGACCTCAACTCTTACTCGGAACGCAAAAATCCCGGGGCCGTGCTTGAGGCCTTCCGTCGCTCCGGCCTCGCCAACTCCGGCGCCGCGCTGGTCATCAAGGTGCACAATGTCACCGGCAACCCCGCCGATTTCGAGCGGCTCCGCACCGCCGCCGCGGAATTGCCCGGCACGACGCTCATCACCCGGACGCTGACGCGCACGGAAATCTACGAACTGGAATCGGCCTGCGACTGCTTTGTTTCCCTCCATCGCTCCGAAGGCTTCGGCCTCGCCGTGGCGGAGAGCATGTATCTCGGCAAGCCGGTCATTTCGACCGACTGGTCGGGCACCGCCGAGTATGTCCACCCCGGGAACGGCTGCCCGGTGCGCTGCACCCTTGTCACGCTCGAACGCAACCATGGCCCCTACGCCAGGGGCCAGACCTGGGCCGCGGCGGACATCGAACACGCGGCGTGGTGGATGCAGGAACTGGCGCGAGACCCGGCGCTGGGCCGGAAGCTCGGCGCCGCCGCCCGCGCCACCATCGAGGAAAATTTTTCCCCCCTGGTCATCGGCACCCGCTACCGCCGCCGGCTGGAGAGCATCGCGGGCTGGTAGCGCCTATTTCGCCGGCGTCACTGGCAGCAGCTGTTGCAGATCAATGCGCAGGTTTTGCACCCGGAAGGCGAGCGGGCGCGGATCAGTGCCGATGCGGCTGGGCGGGGTGTCCGTGGAAAATTCCATCGCGCTGTCGCCCGGTTGCAACACCACCTCGCCCAGCACCACATTGACCGCGCCGCTGCTGCCCAGCTCCGTGGCCCAGGCGTCGGCACCATTGATGCTCAGCCGCACACGGCGCCGCTCGTTCACATTGAGCGAGAAGCGCAGCCGGACTCGCAGGGGTGCCGGGTGCGGGTTGTGCAATGTGAGCACGGCCTCGCCTGCGGACCAGCACCAGTAATCGTTGTTGTGCCGCTCCACCGGATACCAGGTGTCGGAGAAATCGATGGTGACCTTTTGCCCGGCGCGGCCGTAGACCAGTTCGTCGCGCCCCTTGATCACGTAACCTTCGCCCGTCGGGGACTCAAGGGTGGCCGGGGCCGCCAGCAAGGTAAGGTTGCCCAGCACCAGCACCAGCCACCACGCGCGGCCGGCGGGCACCAGGATGTTGAAGGCCAGTTGCATGGGCAGCAGGACGCGCGAGGCGGCTCCGGGATAACCCTCCCAGACGGCATCACCGAGGAAAATCATGAGCAGGGCGAAACTGAGACCGATGCGCCACCAAGCCTTGTCCCATTGCGGCCGCAGCATGAGAAATAAAAACTGCACGGTGAGCGCGACCAGCATGAGCAGGCTCCAGAGCGGGCCGGCGTTGACCACGGAGACATCCGCCCAGCCATCGCCGATCTCCTGCCACTTGCGCAAATAGGCCACGAAGGGCAGATCAAAGTTGCGCGCCCCAAGGTCGTCCATCTTGCCGCCCACCGCGAGCGCGATGTAAAGTATCCACAGCGCCAGCGGCAGCGCCGTCAGCAACCCGCGCGCCATCGCGAGCCCCCAGGCCCGCCCGCCGTCCGCCGTTTTGGGCAGCAGCGCCGCCGAGCCCAGCAGGTTCGTTTCCTTGCCGAGCCCGCTCAGCGCCAGCACGGCGGTCGCGCCCCACGGCCGGCCCTTTTCGAGCAGATAGACCCCCCAGGCGATCAGGAGCAGGCTGGGACCGTCGAAAAGAGCATTGCGACAACTCACGCAGACGCCGAACGAGAACACGATGCCCGTCCAGCGGAGAAAATTATCCCAGCTGCGCGGCGGAAACCAGTGCAGCAGCAGCCCGGCCAGCAGGAACCAGCAGAGGACATTCTGCAGCGCAAACGCCTGCAGGATCCACCCGGGCCGGCCGAAACCCAGCACATATGCGGTGGCGGAAAACAAAATGCGACGGGCCCGGTAGGGCAGACTGTCGACCGCCTGGCGCAACTCACGGTTTTGCAATGACGGATCCATCGCCACCTGCACGTAATACTGCGCATCATAGCCGTCCGACGCCCGGGCGACAAAGTAGTCGAGCTTGCGGACCTTGCTCAGACGCGCGTTCTCCTGCTTGGCACCGAAGGCGATCAGGTAGCTCAGCCCCTTGCCGGGAATGTAGAACTGGGCCAGCGTCCAGACGAACAGCACCACCAGAGCGGCATAGCCCAGCGCAACCCCGGGGTTGATGTTATGGCTCCGCAGGTAATCTTGAATCCGGCCCCTCATGCACCATGCTCCTTCATTTTCAGCCGGCCAAGGCCGCCGGCCGGCCGGGGTTTTTTAGTTTGAGCCACTTTTGCAAACAATGGCAGCCTTGCCTGCTCGACAACGCTAAATAATGGACACCCCCGCGCCATCGCCCGCCCACCCCGCTTCCGGCTGGCCGCGCCCTGTCCTCCTACTCGTGGCCGTGCTGGTCGCCGGCTATGGCGTGTTTCTCTTCCGGCACATCTCGCCGCATGCCGGCGGCTCCGATTCCTCGGGTTATTTCAACAGCGCCCGTCTCTTCAGCCGCGGTGAATTCCAAACCCGCCCGCGCATTCTGTCCGGCCACACCGCGACGGAGTTTGGCCGGATGGCCTATCAGCCCCTCGGCTTCATCATGCATGAGGACAACCGCATGGCGCCGACCTACCCCACCGGCTTGCCCTTGCTGATGTTGGTCGCCGTCGGTCTCACCGGCTGGGCGCATCCGGTTGAGGCCGTGAACCTGTTCACCGCTCTGGCGTGCGGCGGTCTGTTTTATGCCCTGGCCAGGCGACTGGGCTTGGGTGTGGCGCTGGCGTTCGCGGGTCTGGTGCTCATGTGGCTGTGCCCGTTGTTTCTTTTCGTCGCCTTCCAGCCGCTGAGCGATCTGCCGGCGCTGGGCTGCGCGCTCGCCGTGCTCTACAGCGCCTTGCGCATCACGGAAGGTCGCGGCTGGGCGCTGGCCTGCGGCGCCGTCATCAGTCTGGCTGTGCTCCTGCGTCCGACCAATGTCCTGCTCGTGCTGCCGGTGTTGGTGGCCGCGGGTTGGCGGCCCCGGGATCTTCTGTTGGTCGCGGTCGGCGGCCTGCCCGGGGCGTTGTTTTTCGGATATTACAACTGGCGCGTCTACGGCGGTCCGCTGACCACCGGCTATGGCGAGGTCTGGACCGAGTTCAGTCCCGAATTCCTGGCGCACAACCTGGCCCACTTCGCCTATTGGATTCCCGTGTTGCTCTCCCCGGTGGTTGTCCTGGCCCTGGCCGCTCCCTTCCTGCGCTCGCTGCGCCGGCGCGATACTTTGAGCCTCGCCCTCTGGTTTGTGCTGCTCGCCGGCCTTTATTCATTTTATTTCCACTCGGGGGAAAAGTGGTGGTATCTGCGCTTCATCCTGCCGGCTTTCCCCGTGCTCATCCTTGCCTCCCTCTTCGTCCTGCAGGCGCTCTGGTCGCGCCCCCGGCCGGCCTGGCTCTCCGCCGCGCTCATCGGCTTGCTGCTCGCGCTGACCGGCTGGTGGCAAATCCGGCAGACCCGGCAGCTGGATCTCCTGGACACCGAGGCTGGTGAGCGCACCTATCCCGACGCCGCCCGCTGGGCACAGCAAAACCTGCCGGGGAACTCCGCGGTGTTCAGCCTGCAGGTCAGCGGCGCCTTCTATTACTACACGGATTTTCTGCTGCTCCGCTGGGACCAGTTCCTGTTCGAGAAACGCGACGCTCTGCTGGCCGCGCTGGCCGATGAACAACGTCCGGTCTATGCGGCGTTGTTTCCGTTTGAAACACCGCAGGCTCTCGAGCGTATCGGCGGGCAATGGACCAAACTAGCCACCGTGGGCCAGGTGACCTTCTGGCGGCGGCAACCCTGATTCCCATGCTGCTACTCGACACCACCCACACCAGCCATTCCCACGCGCAGACCGGCATCCAGCGCGTCTGCCGCTCGCTTTTCGCCGAGCTCGTCCGCGCGGGCCAGGTCACAGGCATCTGCTACGATCCCTACCTGAAAGCCTGGCGACCGCTGGGAAATCGCGAACTCGACCACCTGCGCCCCGGTCGGCACGCTGCTGGTTCGCGCGGTGCCAGGTGGCCGCTGCAGCAACGCCTCGCCGGTCATGCCCGCCGGTTGCTCGGCGCCCGGATCGAGCTGCCCGCCGCCACCGGGCTGATCTGCCCGGAACTGTTCACCGCGCGGACTGGCGCCCATTGGCCGGAGATTCTCCCGCGGGTGCAGGGACCGCGCATCGCGCTGTTCTACGACGGCATCCCGCTGCAATTCCCCGAATTGACCCCGCCCGGCACCGTGGCTCGCTTCCCCGCCTACCTGCGCGAATTGCTCCTGTTTGACGGCGTGGCCGCCATCTCGGAAACCTCCGCGGCGTGCCTGCGCGATTACTGGCGATGGCTGGGCGTGTCCAACCCGCCCCCCGTCACGGCTGTTCCGCTGGCAATCGCACCCAATCATCCGGTGAACGGTGATCCGCACCCCGGCCCGCCGCGCGTGCTCTGCGTCAGTACCATCGAGGGCCGGAAAAACCACCTCGCCCTGCTCGAAGCCTGCGAAGCGCTGTGGCGGGACGGCCTGAGTTTTGAACTGCAGCTGATCGGCATGGCGCGCGCCGATACCGCCGGCCGGGCGCTGGCCAAAATAACGGAACTCCAGCGCGCGGGCCGGCCCGTGCTCCATCACGACACGGCCAATGATGCGGAACTGCATGCCGCCTTCGGGCAGGCTTCCTTCACGGTCTATCCGTCTTTGATCGAGGGCTTCGGCCTGCCGGTCATGGAAAGCCTGCAGCACGGCAAGCCGTGCATTTGCTCCAGCCGGGGTGCCTTGGGTGAGTTGGTCCTGGGTGGCGGTTGCGTGGGCCTGGCTTCGGTCGATGCCGCCAGCCTGGGCGCGGCGATCCGAAGGCTGCTGCAAAATCCCGGCGAACTCGCCGCCCTCTCCGCCGCCGCCCGCGCCCGCCGCTTCAAATCGTGGGCGGAATATGCGCGCGAGCTGACCGCGTGGATGCAGACGCTGCCGCGGCGGGCGTAGTCGGGCTTGACTCGTCGTAGCTCGAAGAGCGAAGCCGGCTTTGCGGTTGCTAACCCTCGCCTTCTGACCTCTAGTCGCCCCACCGGTTTTTATGGCCCTTTCCCTCTTCACCAAGACCCAGAAAGCCATCATTGAACGCGCGCAGGACGACTACGCGACGAAGATGCGGCTGAAATACAAGCCCTACTACCACGCCATGGAGGCGCAGCAGGGCACGCACATCCGGCTGCAGGGGCGCGACATGATCATGCTGTCGAGCAATGACTACCTCGGGCTGTCCTTCCACCCCAAGATCATCGAGGCCTGCGGCGCCGGCGCCAGGGCCTGGGGCAGCAGCACGACCGGTGCCCGCATTTCCAACGGCTCGCGCACCTACCACACCGCCTTGGAGGAAAAACTCGCTGCCTTTCTCGGTCGCGAGGCCTGCCACGTCAGTGTCGCCGGCTATGTCTCGTGCTGCTCCGCCGTCGCCACTTTCGCACAGAAGGGCGACATCATTCTCGCGGATAAAAACATCCACTCCTGCCTCCTCGACGGCATCCGGCTGTCGATGGCGACCGCCGAGCGTTTCAGTCACAACAACCCCGAGGATCTCCGCCAGGTCCTGAAGAACGTCCCCCACAACACGCCCAAGATGCTCGTGGTCGAAGGCGTCTACTCGATGGAGGGACACATCTGCCGGCTACCCGAGCTGGCCCAGATCAGCGAGGATGCCGGCTGCTTCATGGTGCTCGACGACGCGCACGGCTTCGGCGTGCTCGGCCGGCAGGGTCGCGGCACCGTCGACCATTTCAAGCTGAACGACAAGGTCGACATCCTCTGCGGCTCGATGTCGAAATCGCTCGCCAGCACCGGCGGGTTTGTCTCCGGCTCGCGCGCGCTCAATGATGGCTTTCTGGGTCTTGGTGAAGAGGGAAAG